>JAESQB010000121.1 GCA_016765375.1 Flavobacteriaceae bacterium
CAATTGGGAGCCAGTGTTGAAGAAATGGTAAATATGACCGCCGTTGCTGTTATAGATGCTCAGGAAAAGGAGAAGCAGTCCAATCAATAAATCTAGAGGCAAAAAAGATAATTCACTAAATAAAACAATTCAATATTTTTTGTAATAAACCTTAATAGCCTTTGAGTTTTTTCTTTAGTGCTTTGGGACTTCTTAGGTTATTCCAAAACAGGAGTAATTCGATTGTTTCAGTATTTTCATGAAATGTAAAAAACAATGTTGTCTGTTTAGAAATAACAAAAGATCTCATGTTAGTTTTAGGGGACATTTTGCCTTTTATAATTCCTGTTTCAAGGTTTTTAATAAAGTTTTCTACTAGAGTCATGAAATTTTCGACTTCACGAGATGTCCACTTTTTGTCAATAAATTCCAGTTCCTCCCCATAGGAGTATTGTGCATTTTTACTCCAAACTACTTTCATACAAATTATCCAGTAATGTTATATTTCTTTCTAAAATCAGCCATTACTTTATTATGAGGAATTACTTCGCCACGTTTAACCTGTTCTAAACTTTCCATTAAAAGTTCTTGAATTTCCTTTGGCAACTCATCAAAAAAATCAGTTGCTTCTTGCTCTTGTGTATAACTTTTATAAAGTGCATCTACCATACGCAAAAAACGCTCATCGACAGTAGTCATAGATTTTATCCATTTTTTTCTTAATTCTATTGTTCCCATAATACTAAAGCTATATTAACAAAGATACGTAAACTATTAAACAAAAATTTATTGTTGTCTCAGGTGTTTTTAACAAAAGATAATCCTGATACGAAGATAAACTTAATGAACTATTACTAAGCTCACCTCGATTTTATCAACTAATTATCATCGTTTAAAACACAAGTTTTAATGCCTTGTAAAAAGTAATCTTACTTTTAGGCATTGTAGGTTTATTAGATAAAAATAATATCCTATATTTGGCTATCTAACTTTTCAAACGCCTATGATAACCCAAATACAGGGACGATTGGTTGAAAAAAATCCTACACATGTTATCATCGACTGTCATGGTGTTGGTTACCAGTTAAATATCTCCTTACATACATTTTCCTTATTGACAAATTCAGAGAATATAAGGCTATTTACGCATTTACAAATTAAAGAAGATTCACATAGTCTATATGGGTTTTTCGAAAAAGGAGAGCGTGAAATTTTCAGGCTGCTTATTTCGGTGTCTGGCATTGGAGCCAATATTGCCAGAACCATGTTNTCTTCCCTAAGCCCTATGGCGATAAAAGAAGCCATTGCTTTGGGAGATGCCGAAACCATTCAATCGGTTAAAGGCATTGGGGCAAAAACTGCCCAGCGTACCATTTTAGATTTAAAAGATAAGATCTTAAAAGTGGTTGATATTGATNCCCTTTCTCTTCCTTTGGGCAATACTCATAAAAATGAAGCGTTATCAGCATTAGAGACATTAGGTTTTGCAAGAAAACAAGCAGAAAAAGTATGTGATAAAATTATTAAACAAATGCCCGATGCGAGTGTAGAGAATATCATTAAAGAGGCATTAAAACAACTGTAAATTAATTTGATTATAAGGGGAGACATAAAAACGGGTAAAGTACTCGTATTCTTTTTTTTGATTTTAGGCTCATTTTATGGGCATTCACAAGATGATACCAATACCCAGCAAGATTCTGTAAAAACAGGTTTTTCTTTTGGTAGAATAAACCTCCCAAACCCTAGCAGCATAAAATACCTATACACCTATGANCCCATTATAGATAAGTATGTTTACACTCAAAAACTAGGCAATNTTAAAATNANCCATCCTTTAGTACTAAGTCCTGAAGAATATCAAGATCTGATTATAAAGGAAAGTATGATGGCCTATTTTAAAGAAAAAATAGATGCCCAAGATGGTCGAAAAGAAGATGCTGAGGAAAAACAAAAAAATCTCTTGCCAAATTACTATGTCAATTCTAATTTTTTTGAATCCCTATTTGGTGGAAATGAGATTGAGATCATTCCTCAGGGTTCCGTAGAAATGGATCTTGGTATTTTGGCNACCAAACAGGATAATCCTGCAATCTCACCTAGAAATCGCCGAAATTTATCTTTCGATTTTGACCAGCGCATCAGTCTGGGATTATTGGCTAAAATAGGAACGCGATTACAAGTTACNGCCAATTTTGATACCGAGGCNACCTTCGATTTTAACAATCAAATAAAACTTGAATTCACCCCTAATGAAGATGATATTCTTCAAAAAATTGAAGTGGGTAATGTAAGCATGCCGCTTAACAGTACGTTAATTCAAGGTTCTCAAAGCTTATTTGGGGTTAAAACCCAATTGCAATTTGGAAAAACTACCGTGACCGCNGTAATTTCAGANCAAAAATCAGAGACCAGACGNGTGGTTTCTGAAGGNGGTGCTACGGTAACCCAATACGATATGTTTATTTCTGAATACGATGANGACCGGCATTTTTTCCTAGCTCATTTTTTTAGAGATACCTATAACAAGGCGCTAAAACAGTATCCTTTTATAAACACCAACGTACAAATTACAAGGCTCGAGGTATGGATTACCAACCGTACCAACCGCACCGATAATATTAGAAATATTGTTGCCTTACAAGATCTTGGTGAGTCTGACCCTACCAATATTGGACTGTCG
The DNA here is from genome assembly GCA_016765375.1 of Flavobacteriaceae bacterium. GTDB lineage: Bacteria > Bacteroidota > Bacteroidia > Flavobacteriales > Flavobacteriaceae > NORP215. Next base: position 2,663 of record JAESQB010000121.1, read on the forward strand.
CCGCTACCCGCAGGATTTTTAAATGCCTCTGCTACGGCAACACCAGATAATGCTAATAACGACTTTAATCCTCTTGGCATCAATGGTTCTGTNCAATCGGTTTTAAATCAAAATATTCGGGACATCGCTACGGTAAATTCTGGTTTCACAGGGGTTGCGGNAAATGAAGGCTTTGATTATGTTAAATTAGAAAATGCCAGAAGGCTAAACCCCAACGAGTACGATTTAAACAGCCAATTGGGGTATATATCTTTGAATCAAAGGTTAAATAACGATGAGATGCTNNCCGTGGCNTTTCAATACACTAAAAACGGNGAAGTAAAACAGGTGGGTGAATTTTCAACCGACGGNATTAATGCTACGTCAAGTGTTTTTGCTGATAGTGATGGCGATGGCACCGTCGATGTATTAGATTTGGATGTGGATAATGATGGTGAAAATGATAAAGAAGACACAGACGGTGATGGCATCCCTGACAATGCCGATGTGAACATTACATTAGGCCCCGATGTTAATAATGATGGGATAGATGATAATGTATTTTTTATAGAAGGTTTGCCTCAAAACTTGGTGGTAAAGCTGCTAAAAAGCAATGTCATAAACGTGAGAGAACCGGTATGGGATTTGATGATGAAAAACATTTACAGTCTTAATGCCTTTCAATTGGACCCGGAAGATTTTAGACTGAATATTGTTTTTACCGAGCCTTCTCCGCTTAACTATATTAGCCCTGTTCCAGGAACACCCTTTCCCGACCCTCAGGTAGGAGAGAAGCCCATAGAAGAAACTATTTTATTACGCCTGTTTAATTTGGATCGNTTAAANACCAATAACGATCCACAACAAGGGGGTGATGGTTTCTTTGATTTCTTTCCCGGGATAACCGTAGATCAAGAAAACGGCCGAATAATTTTCACTTCGGTTGAGCCCTTCGGAAAATTTTTGTTCGACATATTGGATGACCCACAAAGTGCTGTAGAAAATTATGNTAATCCAGAATCCTATAATGGAAACCAGGAAGAATATGTATATAAAAGCCTGTATTCTTCTACAAAAACCATTGCCTTGCAGGATGAGAGTGATAAAAACAAATTTAAATTAAAAGGGAGTTATAAATTTTCGGGGGGCAGTGGCATTGCCATTGGTTCGTTTAATATACCCCAAGGCTCGGTAACAGTAACAGCTGGAGGACGAACCTTAGTCGAAGGGGTTGACTATACNGTAAATTACCAGTCTGGCCGATTACAAATTTTAGACCAGGCCTTGTTAAANTCCAATACACCCATTGAAATCTCTACCGAAAATAANACGCTTTTNGGACAACAAACCAAACGTTTCACAGGCATAGACGTTCAGCATAAAATCAATGAAAATTTTATAGTAGGCGCTACCTATCTCAATTTAAATGAAAAGCCTTTTACCCAAAAATCCAATTTAGATTTCGAACCCATTAACAATACCATTATTGGGTTGAATGCCAATTTCTCGGCCAAGATTCCTTTCTTAACGCGTTTGGCAAATAAATTACCCAATATTGATACCGATGTAGAATCTAATCTTTCGGTAAGAGGTGAGTTTGCATATCTTATGCCCGGTTCGCCTAAGGTGAGTGACTTTGGAGGGAAAACCACCAGTTATATTGATGATTTTGAAGAGTCACAAACAAGCCTAGACATAAAAACCCCACTTTCTTGGTTTTTGTCAAGTACCCCTGTGGGTCTTGAAGAACCAGGAATTTTTGGAAGTAATTACAATAGGGCAAAACTTTCATGGTATAATATAGACCCCATTTTTTATAGTTCTCAACGTCCGGGTGCCATTTCAGACAACGACGTTTCGCTTTATACCACACAACGTATATTTATTCGGGATATTTTTCCTGATACCGATATTCCATCGGGGCAAACTCAGGCATTATTTACCCTTGATCTTACCTATTACCCTGGCGAGAGAGGACCCTATAATTACAACCCGGTAAGTTCAGATATAAATTTACCAGTAACCAATAAAAACTGGGCTGGGATATCCAGGCTTTTAACCTCCACTAATTTTGAGCAAGCTAATATAGAATATGTTCAATTTTGGATGCTAGACCCTTTCTTTTTTCCTGAAAATGCTGGTAACTCAGGCGGGGTACTTCATTTTAATTTAGGAAATATTTCTGAAGATATCTTGGATGATGGCCGCAAACAATACGAAAACGGGTTGCCACCAGAGGGCGGAACTGAAAATACAACGGCTACTGTTTGGGGTAAGGTGCCCTCTAGCCAATCGTTGGTTTATGCCTTTAACACACAAGGCGAAGAACGCTTAAATCAAGATGTGGGTTATGATGGCTTAAACGATCAGGAAGAATCTGCGCTTATTGCTTCTGTAAATCCGGGATTATCTCAGTTTGAAGATCCTGCCAATGATAATTATAGCTTCTTTTTACAAGAAGAAGGCGGTATTGTTGAGCGCTACAGGCGCTTTAACGGCACCCAAGGCAACTCGCCTGTAGAAATAAACAATACCAATAGAGGTTCTACTACCATGCCCGATGTAGAGGATATTAACCGTGATAACACCATGAATACGGTGGACAGTTATTTTGAATATGATGTGCCACTATTTCCGGGTATGAATAGAGATAATAATGATTTTATAACCGATGAGGTAAGAAGAACGGTTACCCTTCCTAACGATCAAACGCGTGAAATGCGATGGGTGCAATTTAAAATACCACTTACCGATGCCACTCGTGCTGTTAATGGTATTGGCGATTTAAGAGCCATTCGGTTTATGAGAATGTATTTAACCGATTTCACACAGCAAACCACCCTGCGTTTTGCGACCCTAGATTTAATTAGAGGCGATTATAGGCGTTTTACCCAAACCCTTGACGATAGCCAGGAAGCACCAAGTTTAGACGATATTCTCTTTGAAGTTGAATCGGTAAATATAGAAGAAAATGGTTCCAGACAACCTTTCCCTTATGTGTTGCCTCCGGGAATAGAACGTGAAGAATTGATTAATAATAACAGTAATATAAGACAGAATGAGCAATCCTTATCCTTAAAGGTTTGTGGTCTGGAGAAGGGCGATGGCCGTGCGGTGTATAAAAATTTTAATGTGGATATGCGCCAGTATAAAAATCTGGAAATGTTTATTCATGCCGAATCTATACTCAATGAAATAGAATTAACGAATGAAGAGTTAACTGCTTTTATTAGAATTGGAAGTGACCTAACTCAAAATTTTTACGAAATTCAAATNCCTTTAAACCCATCACAAAGCAGTTCTCAAGAGGGCGTTTGGCCTATTGAAAACAGACTGAACTTGCCTTTAAAATTACTTCAGGAAGTAAAATCTTTAGCCCTTTCGAATAATGGAGGTATTGTAGATCCAAACGGGATTCGGTTTTATGAAGAAGCCGAATTAGAGGGCTTTGAAGATGGTCCCGAAAACGATATGCGTATTGGTATTAAAGGCAATCCTACCTTTGGAAGTGTGCGAAATATAATGTTAGGGATTAAAAACAGAAGCTCTCGCTCGGTTTGTGGCGAAGTATGGTTTAATGAATTGCGCCTTTCAGAATTGGATAATAAAGGAGGCTGGGCAGCCGTAGCAAGTTTAGATGCCAATATTGCCGATTTTGCGACCATAAGTGCAACCGGAAGAAAAAGTACTATAGGTTTTGGTTCAATAGAGCAGGGTCCTAATGAGCGAAGCAAAGAAGATATAGCTGAATACAACATACTAACCAATATGAATTTAGGGCAATTACTGCCAAAAAAATGGGGTATACAATTGCCTTTTAGTTATGGCATTTCAGAACAGTTAATTACCCCGCAGTTCGATCCCTTTTTTGACGATATTGAGCTGGATACTAATATTAATAACGCCGCAACTTCAGCAAGAAAGGACAGTATAAAAAACGTTGCCGTAGATTATACAAAACGACAAAGCATAAACTTTATAGGGGTGCGTAAAAACAGAACCGGAGATGCCAAACCCCGTTTTTACGATGTCGAGAACCTTACCTTTTCGTATTCNTATAATCAAATAGACCATCACGATTATGANATAGAGCGTGCTCTAGATCAAAATGTAAATGTAAATGCCAATTATAATTTTAATTTCAATCCTAAACCTATAGAGCCCTTTAAAAAACTTAAGTTTTTAGGTNCAAATAAGTATTTGAAATTTTTAAAAGACTTTAATTTCAATTATTTGCCCAATAATATAACGGTNAGTTCTAATATTTTNCGNCAATATAACGAGCAACANTTTAGAGATATTAACGCNGTNCCTGGTATTCCTATTCCAACCTTATTTCAGCGAAACTTTTTGTTTGATTGGCAATTTTCTGTAAGCCATAATTTAAGTAAGTCACTTCGCTTTAACTTTTCGTCAACCAATAATAGAATTGTCAATAACTTTATAGACGATTCAGGCATTATAGACGATAGTATAGGGATTTGGGATGACTTTTTTGAGGTAGGTGTACCCAATCAGCATTTTCAGAGCTTGCAAGTAAATTACGATTTGCCTTTAAATAAGTTTCCTTTCTTAAAATTTATAAGAGCAACCTATACCTATACAGGCGATTACCAATGGCAAAAACGAAGCGATTTGTTTAACAATATCTCTATTGAATTGGAAGATGGNAGCAGTGAGGAATTTAATTTGGGGAACTCCATTCAAAATGCCAATACACAAAGTATTAATTCTACTTTAGATTTAAAAAGNCTTTATCGTTATATAGGTTTGGTAAAAAAACGAAAGACCAGATCCAGAAGAAATAGATCGGGAACAAACAATACACTAACAGGNCANNCCAATGCTCAGGCTAATGCACAGCAGCAAAAGAAAACAGGCTTATCGGTTGGTGATAAAGCATTAAATACGCTTGTTGGTTTGGTGACTGCGGTGAAGAGGATACAGGTGAATTATCAGGAAAACAACGGTATTTTTCTCCCAGGGTTTACACAATCAATNGGGTTTATAGGCACTCTAAAGCCTACAACGGGTTTTGTGTTTGGTAGCCAGTCAGACATTAGAGCTTTAGCAGCCAGAAGAGGGTGGCTAACCCTTTATCCTGAATTTAATGAGCAATTTTCACAAATAGCAAATTCAACCTTAACCATTCAAGCCAATCTCGAACTTATTCCGGCTTTAACTATAGACTTAAATGCGAGCCGTACTTTTTCGGAAACCTTTAATGAAAATTTTAGNGTTGAAGACGGGGAATTTATTTCCTTAACNCCAAATAATTTTGGAAACTTTGCCATCTCTACCATGCTTATAAAAACGGCATTTAGTAGTAGTNNTGAAGANAGCTCGGCAACTTTTGATGATTTTAGNAATAACCGATNGGTNGTAGCAGAACGTTTGGCTCAAAAGTTTTATGGCAATACTACTTTTCCTAGAGATGATGATGGCTTCCCACAAGGTTTTGGTAAAACCAACCAATCGGTACTATTACCGGCCTTTTTAGCGGCATATTCTGGGCAGGATGCATCCAAGGTAAAAACAGGTATTTTTAGAGATGTCCCCCTTCCTAATTGGGATATAAAATACACCGGGTTAATGCGTTTAAAATGGTTTAAAAAGAATTTTAAACGATTTTCTATGCAGCATGGTTATCGGGCAGGCTATACCGTAAATCAGTTTCAAACCAATTTAGATTTCAATCCAGATGATCTTACTGAGGTGGATCAATCAGGGAATTTTAAGAATAAAATATTTTTGTCTAATATCAATTTGGTCGAACAATTTTCACCTTTATTAAGAATTGATTTAGAAATGAAAAATTCAGTAAGAATTTTAGCAGAAGTCAGAAAAGATCGTGCATTAACCCTTAGCTTTGCAAACAATTTGCTTACCGAAATTAAAGGAGACGAATATACTTTAGGTTTAGGTTATAGACTTAAAGACTTAAAAATAGGAACTAATTTTGGTGGTAAGAAACAAATTTTAAAGAGTGATTTAAACTTAAAATTAGACCTCTCTTTGAGAGATAATAAAACAATAATTAGGAATTTAGAATTGGATCAGAGTCAAATAACAGCAGGNCAGACCATTTACAGTATACAGTTTACTGCCGACTATGCCTTGAGTAAAAACTTGACAGGCTTGTTTTTTTACGACCATACCTTTTCTGAAACAGCAATATCTACAGCCTTTCCTATTACTACAGTACGTAGTGGGTTTACCCTTAGATACAATTTTGGAAATTAATTTTTAACCTTATAATTATAATAAAATGAGCATTCCTGAAACATTAAAATTTACAAAAGATCACGAATGGATAAGTATAGANGGCAACATAGCTACCGTTGGCATAACCGATTTTGCTCAAGGTGAGTTGGGTGATATTGTTTATGTAGAAGTAGATACCCTTGATGAAACCCTTGATATAGATGAGGTGTTTGGCACTGTGGAGGCTGTAAAAACGGTTTCNGATTTGTTTTTACCCCTATCGGGAAAAATTATTGCTTTTAATGAAACCTTAGAAGACAGCCCCGAAAATGTCAATTCAGATCCTTATGGAGAAGGCTGGATGATAAAACTTGAAATTTCGGAACCTTCAGAAATAGAAAACCTTTTAGATGCTGAAGCTTATAAAGATATTACTGGGGCCTAAAACCCTTCTTAAACTTGCTTTAAGTTATACATTTTTACTCTTGGTTTTGTCACTAATCTCACTTGAAAAGTTGCCAGATACCAATATAAAATTTGCCGATAAAATAGCACATGGNATAGCCTATTTTTTGTTTTTTATTAACTGGTTTTTATATGTGTTTTTTAAGAGTAAAACACCCCTGTTTAGTTTTAAATCTAATATTATAAAGGTGCTTGTCTTTGGCATGATTTATGGTATAATAATTGAGGTATTACAGACGGTGGCAACTCATTATAGACAAGGCGATTTTTTAGACCTCTTAGCCAATGGTTTAGGTCTTTTATTAGGTGCAATTTTAGTCTTTATAATGAGAGCCAAATTGAAGGGATTAAAAAAATAATTTTTAGTTTTATTTTAATCTAGTTTTTATATATTAGCAAACACAAAATTTATAATANNATGGAGTCTAAAAAAAGTCCAAAAGCCGATTTGAGTAANAGAAGTNTGTTCTTCTTTCAANTAGGAATGATTGTCATGTTGNTTGCAGTTTACNTGGCAATTAATCATAAAACTTACGAGAAAAGTGATTTTGATATCGGAAAGTTAAATATGGATGACGAGTTTGAAGAAGAAGTGCCAATTACTGAAATTTTAAACCCNCCACCACCACCNCCACCACCACCACCAGCACCCGAAGTGATAGAAGTGGTTGAAGATGAGGAAGAAATTGAAGAGACCATTATCGAATCAACAGAAACCAATATAGAAGAAGAAATTGTTGAGGTAGAAGAGGTAGAAGATGTAGAAGAGGAAGAAGAAATTGCCGATGTACCTTTTGCAGTTATTGAAAATGTGCCTATTTATCCTGGTTGTGAACGATCAAGAGGTAATGCTGCTAAGAAAAAATGCATGTCTGAAAAGATTATGAAATTTGTACAAAAGAAATTTAATACAGATTTAGCAGGAGATCTAGGTCTTTCAGGAAGACAACGTATTTCTGTAGCCTTTAAGATTGATAAAAATGGAAATGTAGTTAATGTAAGAGCTCGTGCTCCCCATCCAAAATTGGAATCTGAGGCTGTGAAAGTAGTAAGAGCATTACCTAAAATGACCCCAGGTAAACAACGTGGAAAAGCAGTAGGTGTATTGTATTCACTTCCTATTTTATTCCAAGTAGAAGACTAATATATTTTTAATATAATATCAAAAAACCGTCCTTAATAAGGGCGGTTTTTTTTTATATAAATTATGCTGCTTGTATGAGCAACTAAAGTATTTTGAGTGTCATTTTTTTAAACTCTGATAAAGCGCTCTTCTTACTTTTTCACCATTAATAAAACTCCAGCCATAACCCAGGTCATCGTATTTTTTGGTGATGCTTGACATATTGGCCACCTCATCTTCGGTTTTGCCATTTTTAATAGCCTTGTTTACTTTGGCTTTAAGATCTTCTAGCATGTTTAAGGTATTTTGGTAATCGGTTTTGCTAGACACAGGCCCATGGCCCGGAATGATCTTGGTGTCATCATCAATGAGCATCATCACTTTTTTAATAGCCTTTATAATCCCGTTTACAGTACCACCAGCTTTTACATCTATATAAGGGTACCGCCCAGAAAAGAAGACGTCGCCAGTATGTAAAACGTTATTATTAGCAAAGTAAACCATGGCATCACCATCGGTATGCGCATTGTGTATGTGAAATACCATAATGGATTCGCCATTAAAATGAAAATTCATATCGTCCGAAAAGGTAATTACTGGTAGGGCACTCTCAGTTGAACTTTTGCTGTTTACCAAGCGTTTTCTCACATTATCATGCGCTACTATTAATGCTCCTGTTTCTGCAATATTGCTGTTGCCACCTGTATGATCACCATGATGATGGGTGTTTATTAAAAACTTGATAGGTTTGGGACTTAGGGTTTTTATGGCAGCTAATATTTTAGGACTTAGGGGTGCAAACTGATCGTCTATCATAAAAACACCTTCATCACCTACAAAAACACCAATATTCCCGCCTTGACCTGTGAGCATATAAACATTTGGAGTAAGTTGATGGGTTTCTATAATAACATCTTTAGCGTTTTGTGAAAAGCATGAGCTTGCACCTAAACAGAAGATACAAGTCATGATAAGATTAGAAAATTTCATATAGATTATGTTTTAAATTTATTTCAAATAGTACCTATTTAGGTTATGTCTTGAAATTACTTTTTCAAAGTTAATGAAAATATGGTTTTAAATATTTAGCCACTAGCCATTTGTCTTCTGTCTTCTGTCTTTTGACATTTACCATTTACCATTTGCCATTTGTCTTCTGTCTTCTGTTTTCTGTCTTCTGCCTTCTGCCTTCTGTCTTCTGTCATTTACCACTTACCATTTACCCTTTACCATTTGTCTTCTGCCTTCTGTCTTCTGTCTTTTGTCATTTACTACTTACCATTCACCATTCACCATTTATCATTCACCATTTACCATTTGTCTTCTATCTTCTGACCTTTTCAACCATATTCATCATTCGGTGTTCTCCCGATAGCTATCGGGACGATATTTAAATGTTTAATATTCTTTAGGGTTTTATTGCAAATACCTGTGACTTAAAGTATCTTTGCGGCGAATAAAAAAAAACAGAACGTTTTTAAACTTCAAAATGCGTTAAATAATTTTAGGATTGGCCATTACTAAAACCCAAAAAATACCCCATTCTTTTTTGGGGGTTTTTGCAGAAATTACAAAAGTTAGACTCTCTGTAAGTGTTGTTATTTCATCTATAGCAGGCTATTTCTTAGGGGCTACAACTGTTGAGTTTAAGTCCCTAGTTTTACTCTCCTTAGGAGGTTACTTTATGGTAGGTGCTTCTAATATCTACAATCAGATCATCGAACGTGATTTAGATGCATTAATGGATCGCACTAAAAACCGTCCAATTCCTTCAGGAAGAATGACGGTGAATACCGCTTTTATACTGGCGAGTATTTTTACTGTTTTAGGAATATTCTCCTTATATATTATTAATCCAAAGTCGGCTTTGTTTGGCGCGGTTTCTATTTTTATGTACGTTGCTTTATATACCCCTTTAAAAACCAAGACCCCGCTTTCGGTGTTTGTAGGAGCTTTTCCGGGGGCCATACCGTTTATGTTGGGCTGGGTTGCGGCTACTAATGATTTTGGAATTGAAGCCGGGACTTTATTTATGATTCAGTTTTTTTGGCAATTCCCCCATTTTTGGGCTATAGGCTGGTTTTTGTATGATGATTATGCCAAAGCTGGATTTTTTATGTTGCCTAGTGGAAAGAAAGATCAAAAAACAGCTTTACAAATTGTATTGTACACGGTTTGGACCCTCTTAACCTCTTTAATCCCTGTGTTTGGACAAACGGGACGTTTATATTTAAGCCCGGTATCGGGATTGATAGTGGGAGGTTTAGGATTGGCTTTATTGTATTTTGCCATTAAATTATACAAAGAGCGTACCTCCGTAATGGCAAAAAAATTAATGTTGATGAGTGTATCCTATATTACCCTTTTACAGATAATATATGTGCTCGATAAATTTATAAGATAATGAATACGCCTTTGAATACAGAAGAAAAGAAATTAATACGGGCTAAAAAAATGATGCTCTGGTTTGGAATGATTAGTCTTACCATGAGTTTTGCCGGCTTAACTTCGGCTTATGTGGTGAGTAGAAATCGCCCCGATTGGATTGAAGATTTTCAATTGCCTGAGGCTTTTTATTTTAGTCTTTTGGCTATCATGATAAGTAGCCTTACCTTTTATTCAGCCCGTAAAAATGTGGCTAATAATAAAAATAGTATGGCCATGACCTTGCTATTTATAACCTTATTACTAGGTGTTGTTTTTGTGTTTTTACAATTTCAAGGCTTTGAACAAATTATTGAAAACGGGTATTATTTTACAGGCAAACAAAGCACCATCACCACTTCGTTTATCTATTTGGTTATCATTATGCACCTTGCTCACATAATTGCCGCATTAATAGCGCTTTTAGTAGTAATTTATAATCATTATAAACAAAAATACAATGCAGGTCAAACCCTTGGTATTGAACTGGCTGAAACCTTTTGGCATTTCGTTGATGTACTCTGGTTGTATTTGTTTTTATTTTTATATTTCGTTAGATGATAAAAATCATTATTTTTGACCCTTATTTAAAACCAAATTTTTTATATGGAAGCTACTGTTGTTAAAACAGATATTGAAGGCAAAACTTGGGAAGGTGGAAACAAGCCTCTAACTGTAAGTTACGGTAAAATGATGATGTGGTTTTTCATCGTTTCTGATGCCTTAACCTTTTCTGGATTCTTAGCCGCATACGGCTTTTCAAGATTTAAATTTGTAGACTCCTGGCCTATTGCAGATGAGGTGTTTACTCACTTTCCGTTTTTACACGGGGTAGATGCGCCAATGTACTATGTGGCCTTTATGACCTTTATCTTGATTTTTTCTTCGGTAACCATGGTATTAGCCGTTGATGCTGGACACCATATGAAGAAAAATAAAGTGATCATTTATTTGTTTCTAACCATAATTGGAGGAGCAATATTTGTAGGGTCACAAGCTTGGGAATGGAGTACTTTTATTAGAGGAGAATATGGAGCCGTAGAAACTAAAGGCGGTAAAATACTTCAGTTTATTGATACCGATGGCCATCGGGTGGCGCTTAAAGACATAGCCCATAGCTCGAGCCAGCGAGATGCTCATGAAAGCAGTACCGGACTTTGGTATACCACCGATGATAAACGTTTGACAACCTATACTATAGACGATATTAAAGAAGGGTTTGCCCATAAACCCAATGTGTTAATACGCACACAATATCTAGACGAAAAAGGAAAACCTATAATCTTATCTAGGGAAGCTTCCTTAGAGAAGTTAAATAAAGACGGGGTAGGTATAGTAGAAGGCGCTAACCTTAAGCATAACGAATACGGTACGCCTCTTTTTGCTGACTTTTTCTTTTTTATAACAGGATTTCACGGGTTTCACGTATTTTCGGGAGTACTCATAAACATCATCGTTTTCTTTAATGTGATTATAGGTACTTACGAACGCCGTGGGCATTATGAAATGGTTGAAAAAGTGGGTCTCTACTGGCACTTTGTAGATTTAGTTTGGGTATTTGTATTTACCGTTTTTTACTTGGTTTAATTTATTTGAAAAAGACATTATTATGGCAAAGGAACATAAACTAGCAATATTTAGAGGACGTTTAGAATTTAAATCAAACATTCAGAAAATTTGGGGAATTTTTGCTTTCCTTTCTTTAGTAACAATTGTAGAGGTATTCTTAGGGATTGTAAAACCTGAATTTTTGGTTGTAAATACATTCTTATCCTTAAAAATATTGAATTGGATATTCATTTTACTTACTATAGTTAAAGCCTATTATATTACCTGGGACTTTATGCACATGCGTGATGAAACCAAAACTTTGAGAAGAGTGGTTGTTTGGACTGGTATTTTCTTAATTTGCTATTTGGTTTTTATAGTTTTGATAGAGGGTAATTATATTTTTGATGTCTATAAGACCGGTCATATAAAATTTGATTTCTAAAAGAAACCACCATTATTTTATTTAACCTATTTAATTTAAAATCATCATTCTAGAACTGATTTATTTCAGAGAATATTATGCTTACTTTTAAAAATTTATAGACGGTTTACACTACCTTTGCAAAAGCAAAATTGTTTCATGATGAAAAAAGTTTTTGTTTTAGGATTTTTATTTTTTCTACCCATAACAGTGTATCTGTTTTTTGCCTCTGGGGTTAATCACTTTGCCAGGTTACCTGTACTTACCACTAATGTTTCAGAATTGGAACATTTTAAAACTCTTGACCAAAGCCCTATTAAATTACAAGGTAATATTACCGTATTAGGATTTTTGGGTAGTGATCTGCCTTTAAAAAATGCGCTAGTATTTAATTTGGCACATAAAATTTACAAACCCTATTATCAGTTTCACGATTTACAGTTTGTGATGATTGTATCAGATAGTATGCAGCCTGTCGTTAAAGATCTTAAACTAGCCTTAAAGAAGATTGAAGACCCCATAAAATGGAAGTTTATTTATGGAGATTCAGAAGCTATTTCTTCACAATTTAAGTCTCTAAAAACCAATTTACAATTAAATGCTAATCTCAGTTCTGATTTTGTTTTTATAATAGATAAGGACAAAAACCTTAGAGGACGTGATGATGATGAAGATGTCAAAACATTATTTGGTTATAGCACCACTTCAATAGCCGAGTTGAATGATAAAATGAATGATGATATAAAAGTTATTTTAGCCGAATACCGTTTGGCTTTAAAAAAGTACAATAAAGAAAAGTGAAAAATTACACATACGTTTGGGTCTCTTTTATTATTCTGATTTTCGGTATTTGGTCGGTGCCTAAAATTGTAGCCTATCTTTCTAAACCTGATCTTGCGGTTATTGGTAAAGTACCCGATTTTAGTTTTACCAATCAAAATGAAAAAACCATTAATAATGCCAGTTATAAAGGCAAGGTATATGTTGTAGAGTTTTTCTTTAGCACCTGTCCTTCCATTTGTCCTATCATGACGGGTAATATGGTTAAAATTCAGGATGAATTTTTTGGTCACCCCAATTTTGGTGTCGCTTCCTTTTCAATTAACCCTCTTTATGATACGCCTCAGGTTTTAAAAGAATACGCTAAGGCCAATAAAATTACCAACCCCAATTGGAATCTACTAACCGGTGATATTGATGCCATTTATAATTTGGCAAACAAAGGGTTTAGCCTTTATGTAGCCGAAAGTGCCGAAGCCGAAGGTGGTTTTGAACACTCAGGCTATTTTGCTCTCATTGATAAAGAAGGCAATATACGCTCTCGGTATGACGCATTTGAAAACCCCATAGTCTTCTA
>JAESQB010000122.1 GCA_016765375.1 Flavobacteriaceae bacterium
ATTGTTTTTAATTTTCGGTTTTTACGGAATCCCGTAAAGAATAAATTTTTAAGCCATTTATATTTGATTTCCATTATGCTTTAAATTATATAACCCATAACCTAGTGGTAAGAAAACAAAAAAGAAGTGAAACATTTTATCATTACAAAATTTAATTTAAAAGGTAAAAATTCAAGAACTGATAAAGGGGGTAGTATTATGTCGACTAAAGAGTGGTTAAATCACAGGCTCAACTTATTCCAAAAATATTGCCTCCCCTCAGTTAAAAATCAAAACAATAAAGCCTTTTAAGCTAAAAATAAATTATAAACATCTATACGTATTAAAATGTTAAACTTCGAATTAGCCCTTATACTATTTTATATCACAGGAATGATAATGGTTACATATAAAAGCTATGCTTTAAGTCAGGATTGGAAAAGGGAAGGTTTGTTAAATTCAGATAAAGCTGCCGTTAGAACTTTAGGTGCATTATTTTTATTTGGCTCAGCGGTCATCGCTTTTTTTATTTTTAAATGGTATTGGGTGTACTTTTCTTTAATTTCTGGCGGAATTTTAAGCTTTATCATATTATCTGTTTTTAAAAAAGGTTCCGAATGGGTGTCTTTAACACTCTTTCTTCTTGGGGTAATCTTATTGACCTTGTATGTAAATTAAACACTAGTGCCGTGTCAACACTAACAAAACCAAAACCTTGGTTTGAACAGATTGGAAATGAGTGATTAAAATCACTCAAAATATCTACACAGCTAAATGCGTTCAATATTAAAACTCTATTTTTGTGATCTATCTCAAACTAAAGAAAATGAAACCACTCTTTATATTATCCTTAATACTTGTGTTTAGCCTAAGCAGCTGCACTCAAAATACAGTCCTTACAAAAACCAATGTTGTAAATGATGAACAGGCTACTTCCAAGGCCGATAGTCTAGCCATAACCAAACTCATTCTTTTAGATTTTACAACTGTATTTAAACGAGGTGATAACGCTCCTAAATTGGCCAATTTCTTCTTAGATGATGCTGAAACCGTATTACATTCCTCATCTTGGATTTATGGTAAAGACGCCATACAAGAAAAATTCAGCTACCTCAAAACCTTTCCNGAAGGCAGAAGGCTTGAGTTTAAACTTCATCATCTCGGGTTTTTAAATTCTGAAGCTGCNTGGATAAACGTTGGTGCCTGCGAAATTGGAGGTTTAGATAAAATCGGAGAACCGCTTAAGGATTATTGCGACAGAGCCACCTTTATTCTAAAAAAACAAGATGGTATTTGGAAAGTGGCTTCATTGAATGTTTTTGCCGGAGAGAAAAAATAAATCCCCACTAATAATCCCCCTTAAGTGTTAAAGCTTAAACGCTCTGGCTTAAAGGTGGCACTAAAACAGATTATTTTTTTGCCTTAATAAAATTTTGTGCGATATTTAACCCAAATTCCTTCTTTTTAATAGTGACAAAATAATGCCTTAGAGTATTTCGTTTAGCTTTTAAAGAAACCATTTTCAGTGAGAAAAACTGCAACCGTATTATACACGCTTATTTTTATGCTTCTGCTTGCATCATTTTCATATGCTCAAGATCAGGCAGTCACAGACGACCTTGGTAATGTAGAAGACAAATTTCAAGACTATTTTTTTGAAGCNCTCAAACAAAANGGTATCGAAAACTACGAACGCGCCATAGAAGCACTTGAAAAATGCTTAGAAATACAGCCTGAACAAGCTGTAATNTATTTTGAATTGGGTAAAAACCACAATGCTCTAAAACAATATGATGAGGCCGAAAGGCATTTAAAAAAAGCACTTGAATTAGACAGTTCCCATTTTGAGATTTTAATTGAACTTTATGATGTTTACGCAGGTTCTAAAAATTATACTCAAGCCATAATAACAGTAAAAAAATTAATACGCGTTGATTCAGATTATAAAGAAGATCTNGCCAATTTATTGGTAAGAACAAAAAAATACGGCGATGCCTTNAAAATACTAAATCAATTAGATGACGTTCTGGGACGAAGCCAATATAGAGATTCATTACGCCAAGAAATTTACAGTCAAAGCAATAACAAGACCAATCAAATAATACGCCTCAAACAACAGCTTNTAAAACAACCCCATAACGAAAAACTGTATTTAGATCTTATATTTTTATACAGCAAAAAAGGAGATGAGAATAAGGCTTTTAAAACAGCAAAAGATTTGCTTAAAGAAAAACCAAATTCAAATCTTGTTCATCTGGCTTTATATAAATTTTACCTCAACCAAAACCAAGGTGACAACGCTATTGTTTCAATAAAAAAGGTTTTGGAAGCTTCAGAAATAGACAAAGAAAGTAAACTAAAAACCATTCGTGATTTTATTGCATTTGTCTCTAAAAATCCCATTTATGAAAAAAGCTTAGTAGCCTTAACTTCACTACTATCAACAGAAGAAAAACCCGCTGCAATTTACCTTCAATTAGGCGATTATTATTTGGCAAAAAATCAAAAATTAGAAGCTCTAAAATTTTATGAATTGGGCGTAAAAACAGATATTCAAAATTTTAACCTGGTAAAAAACACCCTTTTACTACAAATAGATCAAACTAAATACAATCAAGCCGCCCAACTAAGTTCCAATGCTTTAGATGTTTTTCCTTCACAAGCCATCTTGTATTTACTAAATGGCATTGCAAACAATGCCCTTAATAATTCGCAAATTGCGATTGAATCGCTTGAAATTGGCATAGATTATGTTATTGAAAACCCGAAAATGGAAGGTGATTTTTACCTTCAATTAAGCAAAGCTTATCAAAATATTGGCGATGAAAAAAAGGCAAAATTATTTTTAGATAAAGCTCAAAAATTAAAAAAAAGTAACCCCGATAAATGATAAAAATCAATAAAACCATAGTTCTTATTATTTTAGGTTTCACTATAGTTTCATGCGGAGGAGGAAAAGCCCTTTTAGGTTCTGCCACTATAGATAAATCAATTAAAGCAAATACCATAATAGAAGGGCATTATAAAAACTTACCTGACTTTAAGACCTTGGTGGCTCGAATTAATGTGGATTATGAAACCGAAAAAAAAGGCCAAAACATGACGGTGAGTTTGCGCATGCAAAAAGACACTATCATATGGATAAAGGCCTCTGTTTTGGGCATTACTTTTGCAAAAATTTTAATTACACCAACTCAAGTTAGCTATTATGAAAAAATTAATGACCGTTATTTTAAAGGCGATTTCTCCCTGCTAAGCGAATTGCTTGGCACCGAAATTGACTTTAAAAAAGCGCAAAATTTAATCTTAGGACAAGCNTTATTTGATCTTAAAGANCGAAAATATAAAGTCAGTGTGTCTAATGCCTTTTATAAATTATCTCCTAAAAAAGAGTTTAACCTTTTCAGGCATTTGCTATTAATACAACCTTTTAATTTTAAAATAAAAAGACAGCAAATTATACAAAACGATGCCTCAAAAATATTAACGGTAGATTATAAAAACTACCAAATCATAAACACCCGTATTTTCCCAAAAATAATTGCCCTTCACGCCCTTGTTGACAAAGAAGTGACCAAAATAGAATTGGATTACAGGAAAATAGAAATCGATTTGCCGCTGCGCTTTCCTTTTAGAATACCGAGCGGGTATAAAGAAATTCAACTTTAAGATTCATGCCAAAAAGCTGTTTTAAATATCTTCTTTTTTTAGTCTTTATGACGCTTCCTGTCTTGACCATGGGGCAAGGTCAAAAGCAAAAAGAATTGGAAGAGAAACGACAGAACCTAATAAATCAAATACAAGTAATAAATCGGCTTCTTTTTTCTACAAAGCAAAAAACCAAATCGGTTTTGGTAGCCTTAGAAGATTTAGACAACCGCGTTCAGGTTAGAGGCAACTTAATTCGCATCACCAACCAACAGGCCAATTTAATAAGCCGAAAAATAAACAACAACTTAAAAAAAGTAGACCAATTGCGTGACGAGTTGAAAACGCTTAAGGATGATTACGCCAAGATGATTGTTAAATCGTATAAAAACAAGTCTGTACAAAGTCGCGTGATGTTTTTGTTTTCTTCAGAAAGCTTTTTACAAGCCTATAAAAGGCTGCAATACATGAAGCAATACACGGCCTTTAGAAAGAAACAAGGGGAAGACATAAAGACAAAAACAATTTCTTTACAGGAAATCAACAAAGCACTTATCATTCAGAAAAAAGAAAAAGAAACCCTTGTAAAAGAAACCAAACTTGCCAGGAAACAGCTTGAAGCTGAAAAAAAACAACAGGATAAACTCATTGCCTCCCTGAAACAAAATCAAAGTAAATACTCAAAACAAATACGGAAAAAAGAAAGGGAAGCTCGTAAAATTGACAAACAAATAGAGGCCTTAATACGTGCTGCAATAGCAGCATCAAATAAAAAGAGTGGGAAAAAAATCACAAAATCCACAGCAGTAGCCTTTGTAATGACTGCCGAAGCTAAGGCTCTGGCCGCAAATTTTACCAGTAATAAAGGAAAGTTACCCTGGCCTGTTGAAAGAGGCATCGTAATAAAGCGCTATGGAAAGCAACGACATCCCCGACTCAAAAATGTGACCACCTTTAATAGTGGTGTCGAAATAGCAACCCAACCCAAAGCCATTGCTAGAGCAGCCTTTAAAGGTACCGTTTTAGAAATTCAACGTCTTAAAGGCGCTTATAAAGCCGTTTATATTAGACATGGAAATTACATAACGGTATACAATAACCTCGCTAAGGTTTATGTTAAAAAAGGAGATAAGGTAGATACTAAAGAAGAATTAGGCGANGTATATACCAACATCTCGACTGGGAAAACGGTATTAAAATTCTTGATTTATCAAAACACCAAACGCCTTAATCCAGCCGAATGGATTTATAGAATGTAATGCTTTAAAAGAACAAGGCTTTTAATTCGGTAGCATCTTGGGCTTTCATTTTACCTGCCAAAACCAAACTCAATTGCTTTCGCCTTAAAGCAGCATTATAGCGTTTTTTTTCTTCTTGAGTTTCGGGCTGCAGCGCCGGTACTTTTACGGGTATCCCTTTTTCATTAACCGCCACAAATGTATAGATGGCTTCGTTGGCTTTTGTTTTTTTTCTACTCACNCTNTCTTCAATCCAAACATCTATATATACTTCCATTGAGGTGGTAAAAGCTCTGGAAATTTTAGCCTCTATGGTCACCACAGCACCCAAAGGTATCATCTTATTAAAAGCCACATGATTTACCGAAGCGGTAACTACAATTTCCCCTGAATGCCTGCGAGCGGCAATACTAGCGGCCCTGTCCATACGAGCGAGCAACTCCCCTCCAAAAAGATTATTTAAGGGGTTCGTTTCACTGGGTAAAACCAAATCGGTTGATATTGCTAGGGAATCTTTTGGGGTTTTAGGAGTCATCTTAAATATAATCCTTTTATAAAGTAGATTTAAAGCACAATACTAAAATGTTAATTAAGGTTTTTAACCAACATCCAGGCGTCTTCGTTTTCTTCTTTCTGAACCAATCGCAGTTGTTTTATAGCAGAAATTCTATCGTCATGACTGCTATAAACCACTTGATGTAAGCCGTATTTGTTAGCCCCTATATTTCTGGCCTNATAGCCTAGTTTTTTTANTTGGCTTACTTTTCTAAGCGCGTTTTCTTTTATTCTAAAAGCACCAGCAATAATATGATAATTCCCCGAGGTCATCGCCATTTCAAAGGTCACCGAAGGCAAAGGATTTGATATAATAAAGGTAGCTTCCTGTATTCTATTNTCTACCAANGNATTGGCNTTTTGTTTTTTAGTNAAATTATGTGCTTTTACCTCATTACCATACCAACCTAAAGCACCAAGACCACTTAATGCAAAGGCCATTATCCCTACTGCGGCATATTTAAAATAGAGGCGGGAAACNCTATGCGCCGTACTAAGTTGAAGCGTACTATTTTTTTCTAATGAAGCCGCTTGTTCTATATACGTTTCTCTTTTAATTATAGGACTCACAAAGGGCGCTAAGCCGAAAGAATCTAATAAATAATTTACTTTATTATAAGGTTCAAACTGAAGTTTTTGATTGGCATCTAACGCCAACTCTCCCACATTTGCTATAGAAACGTGNCCCTCTAATTCCAGTTGGTTATTTATATAACTTGTAAACGCTTTAATTTTTTTTAAAGCCTCATCATAATATATCCCTTCACTTTTAGCAATATAATCGGCTAATAAACCATCATTACTCTGCAACTGCTTATTAAAAGAAATTACTTTTCTTGGTGGATAAAAGGCTTGAGTAGTTTCGTGAACTTTCGCAGGAACGTGTTGGGTTAGAAAAGCACCAAAGTCAGGAATAATAACACATTCGTAGCGGTATAATAAATCACTTATATAGGAAGATAAAGTCATAGAAACAAAGATATATTTTTTAAGAATTAGAATTCATTTTATTACCTATAGTTATTAACATCTTTAAATAAAAAGATTTAAAATTTATTGTAATTTTAAGGAATCCCCTCCTTTTTTTACTTATGAAAGCACCTGAACTTTTATATTACCTTGCCCTACAAAGGGTTCCAAACTTAGGCGATCGCTCGGCTAAAAAATTAATTCATGCTGTAGGAAGTGCCGAGGCTGTCTTTAAAGAGAAAAAAGCGCATTTATTGAAAATTGATGGGATTGGTGATTTTAAACTAAATGGCCTGTTCTCTAAAAATCATTTAGAAAGTGCCGAAATCGAAATTAATTTTATGACAAGCCATAATGTTTCCTATGCAGGTTTTTTAGAACCCCATTATCCCGAACGCTTAAAACACTGCCCCGATGGTCCTATTATGGTGTTTTATTCTGGCAATATAAATTTAAATAATCGAAAAGTAATAAGTGTGGTAGGTACTCGAAAGGCAAGCTCATACGGCATTTCGGCCTGTGAGAAAATCATAGAAGATCTTGCGCCACTCAACCCTATAATAGTTTCAGGATTTGCCTATGGCATAGACATTACTGCACATAAGGCTGCTATAAAAAATAAGCTACAAACCATTGCCTGTCTTGCCCATGGCTTAAACCAAATTTACCCCAAAGTCCATTCAAAATACAAAACACAAATAGAACAAAATGGTGGGTTTATCACCGATTTTGGCAGTACTGTCCCTTTTAAAAAAAACAACTTCTTAAAACGAAATCGGATTATTGCCGGTCTTTCTGAAGCCACTATAATTATTGAATCGGCCGAAAAAGGAGGCAGTCTGGTTACCGCCGATATTGCCAATTCATATAACCGTGAGGTCTTTGCCCTTCCAGGCAGAAATAGTGACAGACAAAGCATAGGCTGTAATAATTTAATAAAAAGCCAACAAGCCCACCTGATCACTCATGCTGCCGACATTATTTATATACTTAACTGGGAATTAGGTGATAATTTACCCAAACCCATTCAGAAACAACTTTTTGTTGAACTTAATGAAGAAGAAAAAATAATTTTTAGATTTTTAAAAAACAANCCTAAAACAGTTTTAGACCTTATAGCCNTGGGATGTGAAATGCCAACATTTAAAGTGGCATCGCTTTTATTAAACATGGAACTTAAAGGGGTGGTAAAACCCTTGCCAGGAAAATTATTTGAATTAACTTAANTATACTGAACTTTTAAATGTCAGCCGTTTTAATACCCTATTTTTGCTCTTACTTTTCCNAGAACGGTCTCGGCAACACGAGANGCCTTTTTAGCTCCAAAGGCTAATATTTTTTCAATTTCGTCTAAATTATTCATAAAATAATTATAGCGCTCCCTTTCTTCTTTAAACCTTTCTAATAGCAATTCATAGAGCGCTTGTTTGGCATGTCCATAACCATAATTCCCGCCCAGATAATTACTGTGCATGTTGGCAATTTGCTCTTCAGAAGCCATTAATTTATACAAAGCAAANACATTACAAGTANCTGGATCTTTTGGANATTCCAAAGGCTTGCTGTCTGTTTCTATCCCCATAATTTGCTTTCGCAATTTCTTTTCGGNNAAGAAAATATTTATGGTATTATTTTTAGACTTNCTCATTTTTTCGCCATCCGTCCCCGGTACATACATCGTGTTTTTGCTTACTTTAGCTCTGAGGCAGCACAAACGTTTCCCCTAATTGACTGTGAAACCTAGAGGCCACATCACGCGTTATTTCAAGATGTTGTAATTGGTCTTTCCCTACAGGCACTATATCAGCATCATACAATAAAATATCTGCAGCCATTAGCATAGGATAATTAAACAAACCCGCATTTACATCTTGCAACCTGTCTTCTTTATCCTTAAACGAATGGGCTAAAGTGAGCCTTTGGAAAGGGAAAAAACAACTTAAATACCAAGCAAGTTCGGTAACTTGTGGAATATCNCTCTGTCTGTAAAAAACNGTTTTTTCAACATCAAGGCCAAAGGCAAGCCATGTTGCAGCTGTACTAAAAGTATTGGCCTTTAAAAGATCCCCTCCTTTTATTTGAGTGAGGGAATGCATATCGGCAATAAATAAAAAAGAATCGTTGTCTGGATTAGTAGACATTGAAATTGCCGGTAAAATCGCACCTAAAATGTTTCCTAAATGGGGGGTGCCTGTACTCTGTATTCCGGTAAGAATTCTCGCCATGTTTTACAATTTGAGCAAAGGTAATTGTTTTGTGTTTATCACTCAATACAATTGTGTATTTTTGAGGTCTATGNATTTATTAAAATACCCCTTAATATTACTTTGGAGAATCTGGTTTTATATACTAGCTGCCATTCCTATTATTGTTTTACTACCCTTGGTAATGCTAAGTGTTTTAAAAGAAAAATGGTATCCATTCTTTTTTAAACTCATGCGTTTTTGGGCTATTTTTATATTATTTGGAATGGGNTTTATTCCTAAAATAAAACGAAATGTACGTTATGAAAAAGGCAAGTCTTATATTTTTATTGCCAATCATACTTCCATGACCGATGTGATGCTCATGTTATACCTTATTAAAAATCCTTTTGTATTTGTTGGAAAGAAGGAATTAATGAAGCTTCCCATTATTGGATATTTTTATAAGAAAACCTCTATTTTAGTAGATCGGGGTGACTTTAAAAGCAGGAAGGACGTTTATCCAAGTGCACAAAAGCGTCTGGAAAGAGGTTTAAGCCTATGTATTTTCCCCGAAGGGAAAGTGCCAGACGATGAAAGTNTNGTCTTNGATAGCTTTAAAAACGGCGCTTTTAGATTATCTACCGACTATGACATTCCTCTTGCGCCCTTAACATTTCACGATAATAAAAAACGTTTTTCTTATACTTTTTTTAGTGGCTCTCCCGGAAAAATGAGAGTAACCATGCATCCTATTATGCCTTATAATAACGATTTTAATCAAAACCCAAAACACTTAAAAGAACAGATTCGAGATTTAATTTTAAACGAATTAGAACATCCAACAGCATAAAAAAATCGCCCTCTTCAGGGCGATTTTTCGTCATTATTACAAAGTCTTGCAATAATTAACCTAACCAACTAAAAAACTAATCTAAAACTTAAAACTAAAACCAGAATATACACCAAGGGTATAAGGCTTAAAGCCTCCCGCATCATTAGTGTANGCATTAAGATGATACTTAAAAATTGGTTCTAGATTAAATTTCAAACTCTTCGATATTTTATAATCCAAGCCCAAACCTATATTAGTACTAAAACTAACATCACTAAGGTTATTGGCCTCACCCAAAACAGCATTAAAGTTTTGAGCTGAAATAGACAATTCNTTATTGGTGAGAAAAAGGGTGCTAAACCCTCCAATAAGATTAATGCCAAATGTTTTATTTAATAAGCTATACGAAATCTCTACAGGCAATTCAATATAGGACAACTCCTGGCTTAAATCGCCCTCAACCGGCCCCATAAATCGCTGTGTTTGNGGTATTTGCCCTTGAGGNGCTATGGCTTGTAAAATTTGAGGTATGGTTCCCTTATCACCNAAAGCATAAACCCGACCCGAATCGAATTTAATGTTTGAAGTGCCAAATGCTTTTGAAGTAGGGACAAAGGCCACATCATTGGTATTATAACTTACATCTACTTTATTAATACCAGCTCTTAAGCTTAATCTCTTATTTAAATCATAGCTTAGCTGAACGCCATAACTAAAATTAATGTCTGAACTTTTTGAATTGTCTGCAAATCGAGCATCAATAGAAGAGCCATTACCCAAGGTATTATAATAAATAGGCGCTACAATGGCTCTAATATCAAATTTACTTGTTTTCTCTTCTTCTATTTTCGCTAAAACTTCTATTTCTTGATTTTCTTTAATGGCATCAAATAAAGATTGCTTTTTTATATCCTCTTCTACTTTTACTTCATTTAAAGCTTGCGCTTCTGAAGATACTTTAGAGTTATTTTCAAGGCTCGACATTATTGGATCCTCAAAAGCTATAATTGTATTTTCAACATCCTCTTTTACAGCAATATTTTCTTCACCTTTTTGAACAGACGCTTGTAATGCAATATTAGAATGAGAGAATGATCTTGATTTTTGAGTATTGCTTTTGTCTACATTGTTTTGTTCAGAATTAGAAACTGGCGTTTCTGCAACAACTAGACTAGACTTATTCTGAAAAACTGTGTTTTCAGGAAGAACGACATCTACATTATTTTGCTCATCTTGAAGCTTATCATTATTGGTAATAACAGCATCCTGAGTAGTTGGGTAAAAGAAATTCCCTACAGAAAACAATAATAATATAAGGGCGGCCACACCTGCATATCTAAACCAAATAGGAATAACTCTACGAGATTTTTTCTTTTCTTGAAGTGCCTCTTTAATATTCTCCCACACAGCCTCAGACGGAACAGCGTCTAAGTCTTTAAGCTTTTCTATAAAAAACCGATCTATGTGTTTTTTTTCTTTCATTATTAATTGCTCTTAACATGGTCNAGAGCATTTTTTTCTTGAACTTTATTTTTTAAAATCAGCCTTGCTCTTGCAAGGTTAGATTTTGAGGTGCCTACAGATATATTTAACAATTTAGCTATTTCACTATGCGAATAGCTGTCTAACACATAAAGGTTAAATGCCAAACGGTATCTATGAGGTAAGTCTTGTATGATTTTTAATAAAAAATCTAAGGGAACCTCATCCTCCTCAATTTCAATATCTGGGGTTTCAAGAATATCCTCATTTACAATTTCAAAAACACGATGTTTACGATGCTTCTGTAAAACTGTATTAATGGCAATACGCTTTAACCAACCCTCAAAAGAACCTGTGCTTTTATATTGCCCTATGTTTTTAAATATAGTTATAAAAGCGTCCTGCAAGCTATCTTCTGCCTCGGTGCGATTACTAGAATACTTTAGACAAATAGAAAAAAGCATATTGGCATAATACCTATATAAGCTCTCTTGTGCCTTTACATTCTGTTTTTCACACTGTATTATGAGTTGATCTAAGCTCACAGTTGCCAAATTTTAGTACTAATAATTGACAAAGAAAATTGTCAAACATCAATCGAAAACCAAAAAAACAATATTTGGTATCGTACGTAGCAACCAAAAATTTAGCTTGTTATATACAAGATGCAAAAAAAGCCAAATGGTTGCGTCGGGGTCTTTAAAATATTTATTTACTTTTGATTAATCAAGGCTATAGCCTCTTTAATTTTAGTTTCAAGCTCCTCCATTAAATCGGGATTATCTAGCAATAGGGTCTTAACTGCATCTCTGCCCTGCCCTAATTTTGTAGAATCATAACTAAACCATGACCCACTTTTTTTAACAATTTCAAAGTCAACACCCAAATCAATNATNTCACCAACTTTTGAAATTCCTTTCCCGTAAANAATGTCAAACTCAACCGTTCTAAACGGAGGNGCCACTTTNTTNTTTACCACTTTTACTCGGGTTTTATTNCCCAACACAACACCGTTACTATCTTTAATTTGTGTTGAACGTCTGATATCTAAACGCACAGAAGAATAAAATTTNAGGGCNTTCCCTCCCGTTGTGGTTTCTGGATTACCAAACATAACCCCAATTTTNTCTCTTAACTGATTAATNAAAATTACCGTGCAATTTGTTTTACTTATCGAGGCCGTTAATTTCCGCAAAGCTTGCGACATTAAACGGGCGTGTAATCCCATTTTAGAATCACCCATCTCACCTTCTATTTCACTTTTAGGCGTTAGGGCAGCAACCGAGTCAATAACAATTATATCAATAGCNCCACTGCGTATTAGGTTATCTGTAATTTCAAGAGCCTGCTCACCATTATCGGGCTGAGAAATAATTAAATTCTCAACATCTATTCCTAGGTTTTCTGCATAATATCTGTCAAAAGCATGCTCTGCATCTATAAATGCCGCTATACCTCCTTTTTTTTGAGCCTCTGCAATGGCATGAAGCGTTAAGGTTGTTTTACCAGAAGATTCTGGCCCATAAATTTCAACAACACGTCCTCTGGGGTATCCACCTACTCCTAAAGCCACATCCANACCAAGTGACCCCGTAGGAATCACNGAAACCTCCACTACAGGAGCGTCTCCCATTTTCATTACCGTGCCTTTACCATAGGTCTTATCTAATTTATCTAAAGTTAATTTTAATGCTTTTAACTTTGCTTCTTTATCATCACTCATGGGCTACAAATTATTTAAAAATTAATGCTAAAATAGCATTTCTTTACGGTCTTGACAATAATATAATCCAGAGGTTTTAAACATTTTTATAACTAAATGGAATCACTAACAAAGTCTGTTTTTTATAAAATATATTTTAACAAATCCCGTTAAACATCCCAAATAACGTCTTCTTGACATAAAACATATAAATTATATCTTAAAAAACAANTCAATTTTTGTGAGACCATAGTAAAGCAGTATCTTTACCATTAGCATAATAATAAATTACGAACCCCTCTGCTCCTAAATGTTTTATTTAAGGAGTTATATATATACATATGGGCTGTACAAGCTGTTCAAATACCCAAGATGGGCAACCAAAAGGGTGCAAAAATAATGGCACCTGCGGAACCGACGGATGCAACAAACTCACCGTCTTTAATTGGCTGTCAAATATGAGCTTGCCTAGTGGGCAAGCCCCTTTTCAATATGTTGAAGTCCGTTTTAAAAACGGAAGAAAACAGTTCTATAATAACTCGCAAGACCTTAGTCTAAACATGGGTGACATTGTCGCCACCGAAGCCTCCCCAGGACATGATATTGGCATTNTTAGTCTGTCTGGAGAGTTGGTTAGGGTGCAAATGAAAAAGAAAAAAGCTTCATTAGAAGATCCTGAAATTAAAAAAGTTTACAGAAAGGCCTCCCAAAGAGATATTGATATTTGGCAAAAAGCAAGATCTAANGAAGAAGCTATGAAAGTGCGTTCTAGAGAGTTTGCCATTCAATTGGGCTTNAAAATGAAAATTTCAGATATTGAGTTTCAAGGTGATGCCTCAAAAGCTATTTTTTATTATACNGCCGAAGAACGGGTTGATTTTAGACAACTCATTAAAGAATTTGCTCGGGCTTTTAGCACCCGTATCGAAATGAAACAAATTGGCTTTCGCCAAGAAGCCGCCAGACTTGGAGGNATTGGTTCATGCGGAAGAGAACTTTGTTGTTCAACCTGGCTAACCGATTTTAGATCGGTAAGCACCTCGGCAGCACGCTACCAACAATTGTCCTTAAATCCCCAGAAATTAGCAGGACAATGTGGAAAACTAAAATGTTGTCTCAATTATGAATTAGANACCTATTTAGAAGCCTTAAGCAGTTTTCCAAAGACTGAGGCNAAACTAAAAACCGAAAAAGGCATAGCCGTTTGTCAAAAAATAGACATTTTTAAAGANCGCCTTTGGTATGCNTATGAAGGNGAATGGATGAACTGGCACGAACTNACTTCAGCAAANGCCANTGAAATATTAGCCCTTAATAANGANAACAAAAAAGCNAGNAGTTTAGAAGATTANNCCGTAGAAGAAATTCTGNAAAAAGAAGCGAGTTTTAGCAGTGTGTTAAGCCAAGACAGTTTAACCCGTTTTGACAAACCCAAGAATAAAAACAATAATAAACACCGAAGAAAAGGACGAAGAAACAATAGAAAAAAGCAACATAATGGCTAAAATTTGTGGATTTATAGGCCTGCTTTTTTTATTTGTCGCATGCGATAACAATACTGTATTTAGCGAATACAAATCTTTTTCTAAAGGTTGGGACAAAGCTCAAAACGTGAACTTTAAATTACCTGCTTTAGACCAAAACAAAAACTACGATCTGTTTATAAACATCAGAAACAGCAACAACTATCCATACAGTAATTTGTTTCTAATCGTGAAAATGGATTTTCCCCACGGAAAAACCCTTACCGATACTCTGGAATACCTCATGGCAGAACCCGATGGCACTTGGCTGGGAAAAAGCACCGGCAGTGTTCGAGAAAACAAACTCTGGTATAAAGAAAATATCTCCTTTAATGAAAAAGGGCAATACGCCGTTAACATACAACATGCCATGCGTAATAATGGCGAAGCAAAAGGTCTAAATACCCTTAAAGGTATTACCGATGTAGGTTTTAGCATAGAAGAAAAAAACAAGGAATAATTATGGCGAAAAGAAATAAAAAAACAACAAAGCGCTCAAGTAAAATTAAAGCTATAAAAACCTTTTGGAAATTATTTGCTATAGGCATAGGATCTATATTTTTATTTTTCCTCTTAGCCTCTTTTGGGGTGTTTGGAGAACTGCCTGACGAAACCATTCTGGAAAATCCCGAAAAAAACCTTGCCACACAAATAATCTCTACAGACGGTAGCACTTTAGGTAAATTTTATAAAGAAAACCGAACACCAGTTAAATTTAGTGATTTGCCAGACCACCTGATTAAAGCCCTTGTCGCTACAGAAGATGAGCGCTTTTACAAGCATTCTGGTATAGATGCACGGGGCACCTTGAGAGCTGCAATTTTTTTAGGTTCAAAAGGAGGCGCCAGTACCATCACCCAACAATTGGCCAAACTGCTCTTTACAGGTACACCTTCAAGAAATATTTTTTCAAGAGCAACCCAAAAAATAAAAGAATGGATTATAGCCATTCGTTTGGAAAAACGCTATACCAAGGAAGAAATTATCACCATGTATTTAAATACCCAAGATTTTATTTATCAAGCCATAGGCATACAATCGGCTTCAAATACATATTTTGGAAA
>JAESQB010000123.1 GCA_016765375.1 Flavobacteriaceae bacterium
TTAACACATTAATTTAGTCTTTGTAAAAAAAAGATTGTTTAAGGAGAGGGTGGTCTCAAAAAAAAAAAGTAAAATGGATAGAGATTTAAAAATTTATAAAGCCTAAAAATATTTTTAGACTTAATACAAATAGGTTTAAAATTATATTGAGTTTAACGTTTAATTTATAAGTTAAAGGCAGTTTTTACTTTATGAATATAATCTAGTTTTTCCCAAGTAAAGGTTTCTACTTCTTTCTCTATAAATTCACCATTAGGCGAATAAAAACGTATTGTTTTTATTTCTGGTGTACGTCCCATATGGCCATAAGCTGCGGTTTCAGAATAAATGGGGTTGCGTAATTTTAAACGCTTTTCAATAGCCGCAGGGCGCATATCAAACAATGCTGCTACTTTATCAGAAATTTCGGCATCATTCATATTTACATGAGCTGTGCCATAAGTGATAACATTAATTGAGGTGGGCTTAGCCACGCCAATGGCATAACTTACCTGTACCAAAATTTCATCACAAACACCTGCTGCAACAAGGTTTTTTGCAATATGTCTTGAGGCATAGGCTGCAGATCGGTCAACCTTACTAGGGTCTTTTCCCGAAAAAGCACCTCCACCATGTGCCCCTTTTCCACCATAAGTATCTACAATAATTTTTCGGCCTGTAAGACCAGTGTCTCCATGAGGACCACCAATTACAAATTTTCCGGTTGGATTAACATGATAGGTAATTTGCTCATTAAAGAGGCTTTGAATATTAGCAGGTAATTGTGCTATAACTCTTGGCATTAGTATGTTAATAACATCACTTTTTATTTTTGCCAACATAATTTCATCGGCATCAAAATCGTCATGTTGGGTAGAAATAACAATAGTGTCAATGCGCTGAGGGACATTATCATTGTCGTACTCAATGGTTACTTGGCTCTTGGCGTCGGGGCGCAAATAGGTAACCTCTTTGTCTTCTCTACGCAAAACCGCCAATTCTTTTAAAATACGATGGCTTAGGTCTAGCGCGAGAGGCATATAGTTTTCGGTTTCTTTTGTGGCATAACCAAACATCATGCCTTGGTCACCGGCACCTTGTTCTTCTGCATTTTCTCTTTCTACCCCTTGGTTAATATCTTGTGATTGTTCGTGTATGGCCGAGAAAACCCCGCAGGAATTCCCATCAAACATATATTCGCTTTTGGTATATCCAATTTTGTTAATGACGTCTCGAGCAATTTTCTGAACATCGAGGTAAATGTTTGATTTTACCTCTCCTGCTAAAACGACTTGCCCTGTAGTGACTAAGGTTTCACATGCTACTTTAGAATTAGGATCGAAGGCTAAAAAATTGTCGATTAAAGCATCACTTATTTGATCTGCAATTTTGTCTGGGTGTCCTTCAGAAACCGATTCCGAAGTAAATAAATAAGACATCTATAAGGGGTTTATTATAGTTTATAACTTTAATTACATCTTAATTTTTTTACTAATTCGAGAATTAAATTTGCGTTCTCTTTTTAAGGTGTAATTCGCTTAATTTAACGCAGCTAAAATATAAAAATTATATATAACAGAATTTAATTTCAGCTTTTTTAAATAAAAATTAAGGTTTNGTGGTATTAGATATTATAACTGGGTAAATAAAACTCAAAAGTGCTTCCGGTATTGGAATTACTTATTACTTTAATATTGGTTTCGTGTAGGTCAATAATTTTTTTNACTATGGCCAAACCTAAGCCATTACCTTTGGTTTTTTGTGTGGTTTCGGCTTGACGAAATCTATCAAAAATAAAGGCTTGTTCTTCTTTTTTAATTCCCGGCCCAGAATCTTTTACCTTTATAAAAACCTGCTCCTTATTGTGTGTTATAATTAATCCAATATCGCCATTTTGAGGCGTAAAATTTAGGGCATTGTCCATTAAATTTTGAATAACCCGTTCAACCAAACTTATATCTGCAAAAACTAAAGGCGTTTGCCCCATTATTTCTACCTCTAATTTTATGTTTTTTTCTTTAGCTAAGACCTGATATTTGCCTTTTATATCATAAATGAGATCAGTAATGGCAAAGGGCTCTTTATGAGGTTTCATTTGTTTGGCCTCTAATTTTGAATATTCAAAAAGTTGAGATACCATTTTGGTGAGTTGCTTAATACTTTTTTCGATTATTAAAACATATTGTTTTTTTTCATGAGCTTCAAGTTGATCTTCTTTTATTTGAAGGGTTTCTATATAACCCTGCATGATAGCGAGTGGGGTACGTAAATCGTGGGAGACATTGGCAATAAGTTCTCTTCTCAAGACGTCAACCGATTTTATTTCCTCTATGTTTTGAGAAATAGTGTCAGCCATTTGATTATACGTTAGGGCAAGGGTAGACAAATCGGATGTTTCGGCATTGGCAATCCTGCTCTCTAAGTCGCCTTCCCTAAATCGGTTGACNTGATAGATAATGCTACGTAAATTTTTAGTTAAAAACCAAATACACAACAATCCAATTAAAGCGGCAAATAGCATGGTTAATAGTGTGGTTCCCAAACCTAATTTCATAAAATAACTAGACAAAAGCGATTGGTTAATGGTTTCTAAAACNTTTCCNCCAAGNACGATATAAATATANCCAGATTGTCCATTTTTATTAAAATGGGCTGCCGAAAATATTTTTTTATTTTCNGAATTTCTAGGATCATCTCCTAAAATATAAAGACTTCCTTTATTTTTTATATACGATTGTATAGGCTTTAAATTTATGGTTTTTAAAGGTGTACTTGTGNTGCTGTGGTCTAATACNACCGAATACAAAACTTCACCTTTNTCACTNAGNAAATACACTTCTATAGCCCTATTAACAGCCATCATATCATGCATAATGTCGTTAAAGAGCGGTTTGTTGACCTTGCCATNTTCTAGAAATGGAGCTGCGTCTTTAAATTTTTCTTCTATGAGATGGTTGGCAATATTAGCATTTAATTTTTGNGATGTTTCTTCATAAAATTTCTTGCTAAAAAACAGCGTGGTGATCACATAAATAAGCCCCATTAATAAGACAATAAAAAAAAATGAGAGGCCTAATTTGGTGATTAATTTATTAGAAAGTATTTTGTGTGTTGTCATTCTAATTGTGGTATTTCTTCATTAAACTTATAGCCAACCCCCCAGCTGGTTTTTATATAAATGGGTTTGGCCATATTGGGTTCTATTTTAGCTCTTAATCGGTTAATATGTGAATTTACAGTATGTTCATAACCATCAAAATCGTATCCCCAAATAAGGCTTAACAAGTCGGTTCGGTTATAACTTTTTCCAGGTTTTGATGCCATAAGCACCAATAATTCAAATTCTTTTGGAGTGAGATCAATACGTTTTTGATTTTGTATGACTTTTCGCTGCTCTGTATCAATGCTTAAATTTTCAAATTTTAAAATAGGTGCAAGTGTTTCTTGATTTTTTTCTGAAGCCATTTTAGAACGTCTAAATACGGCTTTTACTCTAGCTATAAATTCACGAATGCTAAAGGGTTTGGTAATATAATCGTCTGCGCCGACCTCCAATCCTANAACGCGGTCTATTTCTTCACTCTTAGCTGTT
The DNA here is from genome assembly GCA_016765375.1 of Flavobacteriaceae bacterium. Taxonomy (GTDB): domain Bacteria; phylum Bacteroidota; class Bacteroidia; order Flavobacteriales; family Flavobacteriaceae; genus NORP215. Next base: position 3,572 of record JAESQB010000123.1, read on the forward strand.
AGCATGATAATAGGTGTATTTTGTTTTGCCCTTATTTTTTGACAAACTTCAATGCCATCCATTTCGGGTAAAGAAATATCAAGAATGATAAGATCTGGTTTTTTATTTAATGCTAGATTTAAACCCTCAACACCGTTAAAGGCTTTTAGTATTAAACAGTCTAAGTCTTTAAGATGAATTTCTAACAAATTGACAATCTCTCTGTCATCTTCTATAAGTAATACCTTTTTCATGTGTCTTTTTTTATTGTTTTAGGGGTCACATACTCTCCTATGATCATTGTAAGAGGTGGTAAAAANAGTGACTTCTCAATAAGGCCGCTAANTACGTATTAAGGTATCACAAAAAAGTCACAATTACAACATAATTATAATGAAGTCTAAATTTGTTAATCTCTAGAAATCAAAATTTTAAACNAAAACATAGNGTTATCAAAACGTTATCTTCTCGTGAACTTCTCGTTATGTTTTTAAAAGTTATTTGCAGTGTTAAAATATTACTAATCAAAAAACTTAAAAAACATGTTAAAAAAAATTGTATTCTTAGTAGGTGTTGTAGGTGCTTTTATCTCTTGTAGTTCTGATGATAATACTAATACTAACGATATTCAGAATTTAGAGCTTTCCCTTACTAAANTGCAAAANCTTGGTAGTGATTTTGTATATGAAGGCTGGATAATTGTTAATGGCGCACCACAATCTACAGGGGTCTTTAGTGTAGATGATGATGGAAAACTTTCTAAAACTTCTTTTGGATTAAAAAGAGAGGTTTTAAATGTAGCAACGGCTTTNGTGTTGACTATAGAACCTAAAGGTGAAACGGGTCAAGAGGCATTAACTCCTTCAAAAACAAAAATATTATCTGGAAATTTTTCTGATAATTCAGCCAGTTTAAATACTGGTATTATTGGTAGTTTCTCTAGTGCTTCGGGGTCGTTCATTTTAGCCACGCCTACTGATAATGCCAACGGTGTAAACAATATGAATGATGAGAATGGTGTATGGTTTCTCAATCCTACAACCACGCCTCCTTCACCAAGTTTAAGTCTACCTGTATTAGATGAAGGCTGGCAATACGAAGGCTGGGTTATAACTAATGGAACACCACTATCAACAGGCACCTTTACTAATGTAGCTGCTACAGACAATTCAGCTCCTTTTAGTGGTCCAGTAGCCTTACCTTCCCCAAATGGCTCAGATGGTTTCTTTCCCGGTGAAGACTTTTTAATAAATGCACCCAGTGAAATAACCTTTCCCCTTGATCTAAGAGGTAAAACGGTTGTGATTACTATAGAACCAAACCCAGATAACAACCCAAAACCTTTTTCGCTTAAACCACTTATTGGAACTGCAGGACAACTTACAGTACCTAACCAAACAAGTATGACAAATAATAGTGATTTAAGCTTTCCTGGTGGATTGGTAAAACGTTTGCAATAAAAATTTATAAATCAAAANATTAAAATCATGAAAATTATAAATATAGTTGTAACACTATTTTTAATGCTAACTGTGTTTAATGCATTTTCTCAAGANAACACACCCTTTTTTGAGAAAGCAAACGTCTTTTTAAAAACCCATGTGAGTGAAGGATTGGTAGATTATGCTAATATTAAGGCTAATGAAGCCGATTTGAACGAATTGATGACTCTGGCAGCTGCTTTTCAACCTTCAAATATGGAGAGTGATGTTTATCGGGCTTTTTGGATAAATGCCTATAATATATCTGTTATTAAGGGTGTTATTGATGACTTTCCTATGAAGTCGCCCTTAGATAAAGCGGGTTTTTTTAATCAAACTACCTATAAATTGGCTGGTAAAAATATTACCCTTAATACCATAGAAAACACTATCTTAAGGGGTGAGTTTAACGATGCCCGATTTCATTTTGTATTGGTATGTGGTGCACTTGGATGCCCTCCCTTAATTGGTGAGGCCTATTTACCAGATTCAATAGAAAAGCAACTCAATATGCAGACAAGCTTGGCTTTAAACAGTAACTTATTTATAAAAATTAATGATAAGAAAAAAAGNGTCTATGGCTCTGAAATACTCAAATGGTATAAAAAAGACTTTGAGGTTGACGGTAAATCTGAGATNGATTTNATCAATTCATTTAGAGACNATNATATNCCTGATAATTATAGTCTCAAGTATTTTACCTACAACTGGAAATTAAATATTTTATAACCATGAAAAAACTTTTTATTATGAAAAACATACTTTTAATACTTTTAATGATTCCTTTTCTAGGGAATGCCCAAGTTGATGATTCTGATAAATTACAACGCAGTAATATATTAGAATATACACCCTCAAAATTATTGAGCCAAGGNCAATGGGATGTCAAATGGTTTAATAATTTATATACCCAAACCGAAAGTACTTTTACTAGTGGTAGAGAACCTAGACAAACATTTTTCACTTCATCTTTGGATATATTTACCGGAATTTCAAAAAACGATAGACTTAATATTGGACTTTTATTAGAAATACGTTCCAATGTNATTGGTAATCGTGATGCTTTNGATGTTTTTAAATTTGANGGNGAAAANAATACNGCNCGATCAGGCNTAACATCAATAGGANTTGCTGTGAAGTATAATCCTTTTAAAAATTTGAGTAATTTTACTATTCAAAGTGCTNTTTNNTTNCCNTTAATTGATAACGANGTAGAAANTGGGGTTTANTTAGATCAAAAAAGTTATACGTTTCAAAATCGTTTTTTTTATGATTATACCTTTACTGGAGACCAATTTCAAATATTTGCTGAATTAAATACCGAATTTCAATTTGGAAAAGAAGAAGACAGTTTCGCAAATAACAGCCTTAGTTTAGTTCCAGGTGTATTCTTTAGTTATTTCCCCGATCCGAAATTTACAGTTTTGGTGCTTGCCCAACATTTTGAGCGTTTAGACCTAGGCAATGATTTTAAACAAAATTTCACGGCATTAGGAGGGGGTTTAAAATACCAATTGAGCAAGGTGCTAAATATTGAAGCTTTATATACCAATTTTGTGAGAGGCAATAATACGGGNTTGGGNGAAACATTTAATTTAGGACTTAGNGCTCTNTTTTAAATNNNTANTTAANTTTTATTAAAATGAAATTTNNGNTACTTCTTTTTTTANGTTTNACGTTTCAGGGTTTTGCCCAGCAAAANCTGGTAGAAGATTTAAAAATANAGGGGACTAAGAAAATAAAAATATCATTTATAAAAAAAATTACCGATCTCAAGCCTGAAAGNCNTTTAGATACCCTTGTTATAGAAAAAGACATAAAGCGTTTAAAGCGTTTGCCTTCAGTAGCACACGCCTATTATCAAGTGTTTCATTCTAAAAAAAATCGTTATAATGTATTTTATTATATCGAANAAAATTTCACAACCATTCCTTCGGTTAATATTTATACCTCAAATAATAACGAATTTGCATACCGTTTGGGGGTTAACGAGTTTAATTTATTGGGGCGAAGTATAAGTTTTGGAGGTTATTATCAGAAGGATATTTTTGATTCTTATGCAATTAATTTTAANGCNCCNTATTTGTTTTCAAAACAATTTGGTTTGGCCATATCATATCAAGATTTAACCAGTCAGGAGCCCGTTTTTATTAATAATGCCACGGCCGACTATAAGTACAATAATAACTCTTTTGAAGTTTTAGGCTTATATAAAATCAATTTTCATAATAAAATTGAATTGGGACTAAATTATTTTCAGGAAAAATACAGCTATATTAATGGGGCGACAAGCCCCGATGTGCCACAGCTGTTAGACATAAAAAAGGTGCTTTATAAATTGTTATATGAGTATGATAATTTAAATTATTATTACCAATATGTTTGGGGGTTTCGAAGTATATTAAATTTTCAATATGTGAGGCCAGTAAATGGTGAATTACATGATTTCTTTATTGGATGGAATGATTTTTTATATTACAAACGCATAGGAGAACTAGGTAATTGGGCAAGCCGCCTGCGTTTGGGAATTGCAAGCAATTCTAATTCGCCTTTTGCACCTTTTTCTGTAGAAAACAATATAAATGTTCGAGGGGTGGGAAATGCCATAGACAGAGGTACTGCTGCAATAGTTTTAAATACAGAATATAGGTTCACACTTTATGAAAAAAAATCGTTTTTAATTCAGGGNAATACTTTTATTGATGCAGGAACNTGGCGCAAACCCGGAGGAAACCTTAGTGATTTTGTAAATATTAAAAACACGAGAATATANCCAGGACTTGGTTTGCGGTTTANTCATAAAAAAATATTCAATGCTATTTTTAGAATAGATTACGGCTATGGTATTACCAAAGATGCTGCTCAAGGTTTTGTTTTTGGAATTGGGCAGTATTTTTAATCCATCCGCCTGAGGCGGATGGATTAAATTGAACTCAGAACAAATGTGCGCATTATAAAATTTTATTGGTTTTTAATTTAGAGCCTTTTTTAAATGTTACTTCTCTATAATCTACAATTGTTTTATTTTGAAGAATTAGATTTTTTATAAAATTACCTACTTCAACTGTGGTATATGATTTTAAAGGGTTCATATCTGGGGTAGAAACTTTTAAAGCTATTGATTTCTCTACTGCAGATCGCACTACTTTAGCTTCTCGACACAAATGAAAATAATCTAATAACATGGCAGCCGAAAGAATGGAAGCTATGGGATTTGCTATGGCTTTGTTATTTGTAAAGACCTCATACAGAGGCTCAAAAAGGGCACATTGTTTTCCTATAGATGCTGAGGCTTGTAAACCAGAGTTGATTTCGATACTATTATTGGCTTGATTTGCAATATAATCACCAACCCTATTTTCAGTAAGTATAACATCAAACTGCCTGGGATTATGTTTAAATTTTATTAGAGCATCATCAACCATTAAAAATTTTAGTTTTACATGAGGGTAAAGTTCGGCAACATGAATGGCCATTTTACGCCAAAGTATAGAGTTTTCTGATAACGGGGCTTTATTTATTAAGGTGACCATGCTTCGGCGTGACTGTGCTGAGATAAAGGCCAAATGCATAATTCTTAAAACATCACTATGTGAATAATTATAAATCCCTAATTTAGTTTTTTGAGGCTTGCTTAGTTCAATATGAATGCAACCTTTTATTTCTTGATAAATGCTAATATTTGTGTCTTGAGCTGAGGTATTGTCAGATTTGTCTAATAATTCTTTATAGGTTCTAATAGGCCTTATCTTAACATAACTTCCTAAAGAGTTTCTAAGGGTTCGGAGTTTTTGTTCAGTATGACTACTGCAATCTGTATGGCTGTTTTCAGGATGCTCTTTTTTAAAGAATCCTAATAAAATAGCATCATTTGCTTTACATACCGATTTGCTGTATTGAGCTTGAGTAAATTTTTGACCATCATCTATTCTGTCCATGAGGTTATAATAGTTGAAT
>JAESQB010000124.1 GCA_016765375.1 Flavobacteriaceae bacterium
GTGGTATTTCCTGGAAAGATTGGTATTCGGTAGCGGGTTGCGAGAGTGCTTATCTGGCCTTCGACCCTGATAATCCCGTAGTAGTTTATGGAGGTTGTTATCAAGGCATTATCGGAAAATGGATGGCCAATACACAGCAATCAAAATCGATAAAAGAATATCCTGAGTTGGCCTTGGGTAACGCTCCTAAGGATTTTAAGTACCGATACAATTGGAATGCGCCCATCATAAGCTCACCTCATGACAGAAACACCATTTATCACGCCGGTAATGTGGTGTTTAAAACTACTGACGGCGGTATAAATTGGAACGTTATTAGCCCCGATTTAACCCGAAACGATAAAAAACAACAAGGCCCAGGCGGAATACCCTTTACCAACGAAGCGGCCGGTGGAGAAAATTACAATACCATAATGTATTTAACAGAATCACCTCACGAAAAGGGTGTACTATATTCTGGTAGTGACGATGGGCTTATTCATATTACTAAAGACGGTGGTGAAAATTGGGAAAATATCACACCAAAAAATATGCCAGAAGGCATTGTAAACAGCATTGAAATTTCTCCCCACGATCCGGAAACGGCCTATGCCGTGGTGATGCGTTATAAATTTATGGATTTAAAATCCTATATCTACAAAACCAATAACTACGGAAAAAGTTGGAGCAAAATTGTAAATGGTATTAGTGACCCTCATACCTTTGCAAGAGTAGTTCGGGAAGATCACAAACAAAAAGAACTGCTTTATGCCGGCACCGAGACAGGTTTGTATATTTCTCATGACGGTGGACAGAATTGGCAAGCTTTTCAATTAAACCTACCTGTTGTACCCATAAACGACCTATACATTCAAGATAACGATTTGGTGGCGGCNACCGCCGGGCGTTCGTTNTGGATCCTGGATGATCTAGGCGCTATCCAAAACAGCAANTCAACAAAAAAAGAANTCACCNTATTNNAGCCCAAAGACACNTATNTNTTTTTTGGAGGCAGCACAAGTAAACCTGTTCCNGGTTTGGGGCAAAACCCAAAAGAAGGNGTGACTTTTGATTATTTTNTTCCAAAGAAAACAGATAGCTTGGAATTAAANTTAGAAGTTTTAAAAGGCACTAAACTAATTAGAACCATCACCAATAAAAAACAAAAAGGATTTAAACCATGGCCTGGAGGCCCATCTAAACCAGCTTTATTACCGTCTAAAAAAGGGTATAACCGCTTTACATGGGACTTCAGAAAAGAAGCACTTGCAGCAGTAAACAAAGTATTTGTCTACGGAAGCTATAACGGCTCAAGAGTAGCCCCAGGAACATACACCCTTCGCCTTAGCCTAGCAGATCAAGTTTCGGAAACCCTAATAAATATTTTACCAAACCCCAACATAGAAGCAAGCACCGCCGACTATAAAGACCAACAAGAGGTTTTAGAAAAAATAGATCAGACTATTGGAGAAATGCACAAATCGGTTAATGAGATGCGATCAGCCAAAACACAGCTGGAAGGCTTTGCTAAACTTCTAGAAAAAAACCCAAAAGCAAAAGAACTACTCAATAAAGGAAAAATACTTATAGAACGCATAAACAGTTGGGAGCAAAATCTCATTCAAACCAAGCAGAAAACGTTTCAGGATGTGATTAATTTTAACAACCGACTGAATGCTGAACTGATGTCTCTTAAAGCCTTTATAGACGGCCCTTACCCTAAAGTTACACAAGGAGCTAGAGAACGTCTTACCGACTTGCTTAAGGATTGGAGAACTTTTAAAAACGAACGCAATGCCATTGTAGAAACCGAAATGAAAGCCTATAACCAACTTTATAAAAACCTGGGTTTAGACGCTATTATTTTGGGAGGAAAATAAAAAAACAATTAATAAAGATAAGCGCATAACGTTTTAAACCCTAAATTGTTAAGCACCTTTGTATTTGTTTTTTTTACGAAAAAGGTCTTCCGCTTTTATAAATCGGCTTGATTCTTGATTTTTGGATTTTATAAAAATTTTAGAAAATATGTAGATTTAAAAAAAGTGTAGCAACAATTGTGAATTTAGAAATTTCACTATATAAAAAAACAGAATTTTACTAAGGTGGGACATAGCCAAAGCTACTGTTCCCTTTTTGTTGCTACACTGGGATGGGATCTTAAATATTGTTTTAATTTATAATTTTCACTAAACAAGGCTCTTATTTTAANTANTTTTTTTGAANGAAAGTATAAACATAATAAAAAATTCGATAAAAAGAAAATAATTTAGTTAAAATGTAAAAANATAANANCATTTNACNTAATAAGATTAGTNNATTCGATAAAAAGTNGNTTAAANAGTGTTAAATCGGTATTTAGTATTAACTACTATAATAAAATATTTTAGAACAAGCATTAATATCAAACAGAAAGATATATGATGAAAAACGAATTAATTAAACACAAAACACCGTCTCAATAATTATCAAGACGGTGTTTTTTTGTATAAAAAGNAAAAACTATTTATACTCAAATAGAGGGNTTAAGCATCAATATTAGCATAAACAGCATTTTTTTCAATAAATTCTCTCCTNGGNGGCACCTCATCACCCATAAGCATAGAAAATACCCTATCGGCTTCGGCATCATTTTCAATAATNACTTTTCGCATGGTTCTAAACTCGGGGTTCATGGTGGTATCCCAAAGTTGTTCGGCATTCATCTCTCCTAAACCTTTATACCTTTGGATACTAGCATTGCCACCAAATTTCATTACTATTTGATCGCGTTGGTCATCGCTCCAAGCGTATTCTTTTTTAGTACCCCGTTTTACGAGATAAAGAGGTGGTGTTGCAATATATACGTGTCCTAATTCAACAAGATCCCTCATATATCTAAAAAAGAAGGTTAATATTAGCGTTGAGATATGACTACCATCCACATCGGCATCACACATAATCACTATTTTATGATAGCGTAATTTTTCTAAATTTAGAGCTTTGCTATCTTCTTCGGTACCTATAGTAACCCCAAGTGCAGTAAAAATATTACGTATTTCTTCGTTTTCAAATACCTTATGCTGCATGGCTTTTTCAACGTTCAAGATTTTACCTCTCANNGGTAAAATGGCTTGAAAAGCACGATCTCGACCTTGNTTTGCAGTACCNCCNGCAGAGTCACCCTCNACAAGGAAAATCTCACAACGTTCTGGGTCTTGCTCTGAGCANTCTGATNGTTTNCCAGGCAANCCTCCNCCACTCATCACGGTTTTACGCTGTACCATTTCGCGAGCTTTTCTTGCAGCATGTCGCGCCTGAGCTGCTAAAATAACTTTTTGCACTATGATCTTGGCATCGTTAGGATGTTCTTCCAAGTAATTTTCTATCATTTCAGAAACCGCCTGACTTACCGCAGAGGTAACTTCACGATTTCCTAATTTAGTTTTGGTTTGACCCTCGAATTGAGGTTCGGAAACTTTTACCGAAATTATAGCCGTTAAGCCTTCTCTAAAATCATCACCAGAAACATCAAANTTAAGCTTGTCTAACATTCCTGAAGCATCGGCATATTTTTTTANTGTGTGTGTAAGACCTCTTCTAAAACCAGCAAGATGCGTACCACCCTCATGGGTATTAATATTGTTTACATAGGAATGTAAATTTTCATTAAACGAGGTATTGTATATTAAGGCAACTTCTACTGGAACACCATTTTTTTCGCCTTCCATTGATACCACATCACTAATGATAGGGTCACGTGTTGCATCTAAAAAACGAATAAACTCTTTAAGGCCTTCTTCACTGAAAAATTTATCAGAAATAAATTCCCCCTCCTCATCTTTATGACGTTTATCGGTTAAAGTAACCGTGAGACCTTTGTTGAGAAAAGCCAACTCGCGTAATCTAATAGCTAAGGTTTCGTAGTTAAATTCTATAGTTTGCTTAAATATGGTTTCGTCAGGTCTAAAGGTAACTGTAGTCCCAATAAAATCAGTAGTACCTGTTGATTTTACAGGATACAATGCCTTTCCTTTTTCGTATTCTTGCTCCCAAATTTTACCCTCTTTGTGAACTACGGCGTGAAGATGCGCCGATAAGGCGTTCACACAACTTACACCTACTCCATGAAGACCACCTGACACTTTATAGGAGTCTTTATCAAATTTTCCTCCAGCACCA
>JAESQB010000125.1 GCA_016765375.1 Flavobacteriaceae bacterium
TTTAATAAAATATGCCCTAATTTATCGTCGAAATAATCGTCTTCACCATAATAAATAGCCGCTTTACCTGTAAAGATACATGGCCCATCTTCTGGCATAGGGTCTTTTATGGCTGCAACTTCTATAGATTCGATATAGATTAATTCGTCGGTAGGGTAATTTTTAGGATCGAGGATTCTATAAGGTTTACGAGCGCGAATCTCTATGGTTCCGAAACCGGCATCGGTCAATTCTTTTACATAATCGGCAATGGTTAAACTTCCACTAAGGCATAAGGCTCTTAAACGATCGTCGTTACGAAGGGTCTCATTCATGGGTTGCTCACAGGTAGGATCACTCATCACTAATTTCCCATGAGGTTTTAATACGCGATACATTTCGGCAATGGCCTTTCTTAAATCATCAGATTTAAAAATATTGAATAAACAGTTTTGAGCAGCCACATCAATGCTATTATCCTCAACAGGAAGATTCATGGCATCGCCTTTTTTTAGATCCACAAATTCACTCTTAAACCAAGAATTTTGTGCTTCGGCCTCAACAAAGTTTTTACGAGAGGCTTCCAACATTTCGTCTACCACATCCAAACCAACAACACCATGTTTTTGACGGTTAAAATAAGCAAATTGTAAAAGTTCCATGCCGCCACCTACACCAACGTATAGCATTTTTGGGTTGTTGGTTAAATCACGTGCATGAACGGTGCTTCCGCAACCGTAATTCATCTCTTGCATGATCTTAGGTATTTTTAATCCTGGTAATTCCCAAATAGGATTGGTGGTACAGCAAAGGCCTACATCTGGACTAAGGGCTGCTTCTTTATAAACATCGTGGGTGGCGTCTAAATAACTCATAGTTTGTTTTTTTAGAGTCATTGCGAGCGAAATGTAATGGAGTGAAGCAATCTGTTTAAATTTATGAGATTGCTTCGTCGTCCTACCTGACTCCTCGCAAAGACTATTTTATAATGTATTTATTAATTCTTTAAAAAGTGATACTAATTTAGGCTCAGCCAAACTAGCCATTTCAATAATTTCCGGAATATTTACCGGCTTTAGGTTATCTGGGTCGCATTCGTCTGTAAGAACTGACACGGCAAGTACCTTTATTTTTAAATGATTGGCTACAATAACTTCCGGAACGGTACTCATGCCCACGGCATCGGACCCTATCATTTTCAACATGCGGTATTCGGCACGGGTTTCTAATTGAGGCCCTACCACCGAGGCATAAACCCCTTCGTGTAAAGTAATGTTTAAAGACTTGGCAATTGTTTTAAGACTGTTATTCATTGCTAAATCATAAGGCGCACACATATCTACAAAGCGTTCTCCCATTTTTTCCACGCCTTTAAAAGCTAAAGGGGAGCCTCCCTGAAGGTTTATATGATCGTCAATAAGCATAAGCTCACCTTTCTTAAAATTAAGATTTATGGCCCCGGCAGCATTTGAAACCAATAAAGTGCCTACACCAAAGGCTTTCATAATGCGAACAGGATAGGTCACATCTTGTAGGCTATAACCTTCATAAACATGAAAGCGCCCCTGCATGACGATCACTTTTTTTCCAGAAAGGATTCCGTAAATAAGTTTTCCTTGATGAAACTCTACCGTAGCTGTGGGGAAATTCGGAATATGATTATAGCTAACTTCAACTAAAATTTCTAAAGATTCGGTAAGCTTGCCTAAACCTGTTCCAAGTATTATTCCTACTTGGGCGGTTTCAAAGCCACGCGCTTTTAAAAAGGAAACCGTTTTATCTAATTGTTCTTGCATTGTTATAGGTCTAAAAAGTTTTTAAAAGCTGGGTGATCTTTAATGTCTTCATAATAATCTACATCATTTCTTTCTTCCAGAAGATTACAAGAATACGATTTTAAATCGGCTTTTGTATCTTCTAAAACCGAATCAGTACCCCAGGCTTTATTTTTAAATACCTCAGGAATTAACGTTTTCATCCCTAATAAATAATAGCCGCCATCCTCTGCAGGGCCTATCACCACATCGTTATTTTCTAAGTTCCCAAAAGCCTGCTCAATATCTTCTTGACTAAGATCGTACATGTCGCTGCCAATAATAATAACGTTTTTATAGCCCTCGCTAAAAGCCGCCTCGAAAGCATGTTGCATACGTATGCCTAAATCATCCCCTTCTTGTTGGTGTTTTTCAAAAATGCCATCATCCCAATAGTCTTGTTCACGTACTTTAACCGAATAATACACCTGCTTGGTCCCCTTTAAGTTTTTGGTAATAGCAACGGTATGCTTTATCAGAAATTTATAAATATCCAATGCCTTTGTATCACCAAGGGTTTTGGCAAGACGGGTTTTTACCTTTCCCAATTCGGGGTTTCTGGTAAAAATAAGTAAGCAATTTTTAGTGTTCATAAACTTTCGTTCCNTTTTTTAAATAAACACTCCATTTTTTGGAGTAGGCATGTATCTTTTCTGTTTCTTGTCCCTTGTTGATNNACNANNGAAAANCCTTGATTTTTCCATTTAAANATGCCTCCNTAAAGGTTTTTTACATCAGCATAACCTAAGGCTATTANTTTTTTNGCAATATGGTTTGAACGTATGCCNAAGGAGCAGTAAACCACAATAGGNGTTTCTTTATTTNTGTTCTTAATCTCAAACGCTTCGGCAGAAAAGTGGGTATATCCTANAAAAACAGCGTCTTTAATATGACTTACTTTATACTCATTAGCCTCACGGCTGTCTAAAAGTATTATATCCGAATTATTCTGAAGGGTATTAAGAGCTTCAACCGAAATAAAAGGAACTTTATCTTTATCGAATTCAGACAATAAGNCATCTATCGATTCCTGCCCAAAAGAGAACANGCTCAGAAAAAATAAAATCCCAAAANACAGGGCTTTTATATTATACCACTGTTCCTTGACAGCTACTNCCTGCCCCTGCCGTACATCCATAACAGTGTTGTGAAATAATGATGTTTCTGTCTTGTAATAAGTCCTCATTAAAATCCTTAATGTGTTGCACCTTACTGGCTACTTTGAGTTCTAACATTTGGTTAAAATCGCAATCGTATAACCAACCATCCCAACTTATTGAAATAGAATTGGTACACATCACATTCGCTACAGCTTCAGGNTTATANGCNTCAACCAAAGCGTACATATAATCTTCGTAATTTTCAGAAGCAATTAAGTAATCCAAAAACCNACTTATAGGCAAGTTGGTAATGGCAAAAAGGTTGTGAAATTCAATATTGAAATCTGCTAAAAGTGCCTTTTTAAAATCTTTTTCCATGGCGGCTTGATCCCCAGGTAAAAAAGCACCCGAAGGGTTGTAAACCAAATCCAATTTAAGATCGCTNCCGGGCANACCATANCCCACCGCATTGAGTTCTTGTAAGGCTTTTATCGACTTNTCAAAAACACCATCACCACGTTGTTTATCGGTTTTTCCACGAGTCCAATGCGGCATAGAGGAAACCACATGCACATTGTGTTTTTTAAAAAATTGNGGNAGNTCGTAATATTTTTTATTGGCTCTTATTATCGTAAGGTTTGAACGTACTATAAAATCTTTAATGCCCGCTTTAGAAGCTTCTTCAACAAACCATCTAAAATCGGGNTTCATTTCGGGGGCACCTCCTGTAAGATCTAAAGTGTGTGCTCCAGAGGTTTTAATCACCTCTAAACATTGTCTCATGGTTTCCCGAGTCATGATCTCCTTACGATCAGGGCCGGCATCAACATGACAATGNGANCACACCTGATTACACATATAACCCACATTTATTTGTAAAATTTCCAATTTGCGGGGTTTGAGAGGNAAATGTCCCGTTGCTTTTATTTTATTAGCAAAGGTTGGCAATTCGCCATTCTTAAAAATTCCGTTCGAAAGGATTTCCAACTGCTTATTAGCGATTGCCAATTCACTATTCTGCTTTTTTAAAGATTTGGTAGCCATAACTTTTTTTTATATATGAGCTGAAGTGCAAAACACGACATCAAATTCTAAATTTAATTTCCCGATCCTAAAAATAGTAGCGGTAAATTTTTAGTATAAGTCGTAATAAGAAATAATTACATACTCAATTTCTCATATTTATTCATCATTTGCACCCCGTGTACCAAAGTAGCACCACTTTCTATGGCTGCTCCTGCATGAACAGCTTCCATCATTTCGGCTCTGGTAATGCCTTTTTGCAATCCATCTTTGGTATAAGCGTCAATACAATAGGGGCATTTCACCACATGAGATACCGCTAAAGCGATAAGCGATTTTTCGCGAGCAGTAAGGGCCCCTTCCTCGAATACTTTTCCGTAATATTCAAAAAATTTATTGCCCAGCTCTTCACTCCATTCGGTAATTTTTCCAAANTTCCTCAAATCGGCAGGGTCGTAATAGGTTTTAGACATGATTTTATTGTTTAAACAACTATTGCTCTTAGTTGTAATTTATNAATAGTTCTTACAAATGTACGNCTTCTGTTTTTNNCTNNTAAAAAATTTAAGAGCAATTTAGCAGACTTTNNANTAGNNTTNATCAANATANATTTGAATGAGANGTATTTAAACCAAAAAAAACCCGAAACANAGTCTCGGGTNTTTAAGTGGTACCTCCAGGAATCGAACCAGGGACACACGGATTTTCAGTCCGTTGCTCTACCAACTGAGCTAAGGTACCATCGCCTTAAGCGGTTGCAAATATAAATCTATTTTTAGTTGTACAAAACATAATTTTAAAAAAAATTACATTCCTTTCATTNACGCTTTTCAAAGAACATTANTCTANCCAAATTAATAATGCATTCCCTTAAAATTCAAATGCCTAAAATCATCAATATTTATCAACCTAATTTATTGATACAATATAAATTCCTGCATTATCGTCATTTAATATACACTTAACAGTTTAATTGACAAGCAAATTGTATTTTTGTCACCTTTAGGGAGGGCCTATGATGACCTTAATATTAGATGCTGGAAATACACGTGTAAAAGTTGCCGTTTTTGATAAACGGGAACTGCTTTACAGTCAAAGTATTGCTTATTCTGGCTTTAAAGATGAACTAAACCGCATTAAAGACCGCTATCCTTCTATAGTTTACGCTATTATTTCTTCGGTAAAAAAAATTTCAGAGGCCGATAATCATTTTTTAAAAAACAATTACACCCTCCTTGTTTTAAACCACAATCATAAATTTCCTTTTATAAATAAATACAGCACACCCGAAACCTTAGGTCTAGATCGAATGGCTTTAGTTAGCGCAGCTTCATATCAATACCCAGGCATGAACGTGCTCATAATAGATGCCGGAACCTGTATTACTTATGATTTTATTAATCATAAAAACGAATACTTGGGCGGAGCTATCTCTCCCGGACTAAGTATGCGGTATAAGGCTTTACATCAGTTTACTGCTAATTTACCAGAATTAAGTCTCGAAAAACCAAAAAAAACCATAGGAAATTCAACAATTTCGGCAATACATTCGGGCGTGGTAAATGGCGTATTATTAGAAATACGGGGCAAAATTGAAATTTACAAACAAAACTATAACCCTTTAACAATTATTTTAACAGGAGGAGACGCTCATTTTTTGCTAGATAGCCTAAAAAGTGGCATATTTGCCAATTCAAATTTTCTTTTACAAGGCTTAAACCACATTTTAGAAATTAATCTGAAAACATGATCAAAAAGTTATTAATACTTATAGTTATACTAACCTCCTTAGTTACAAAGGCTCAAGAAAAACCTCCTCTCGTGATACAAAACGGAGATGCTTCGCCTTATTCCTTTTTTGGAATTGGAACCTTAAATTTTAGAGGAACGGCAGAGAACCGAACTATGGGAGGCTTGAGCATACTTTCAGACAGCATACACACAAACCTCAGTAATCCAGCTGCCTATGCCGATTTAAAGTTGGTAAATTACACCATAGGTTTTAATCATAAGGAACTGTCTTTAAAGACTAAAAGTCAATCGGAATCAACTTCTGTCACAGGATTAAATTATCTTGCTATAAGCATTCCCATGGGGAAATTTGGGGCAGGCTTTGGACTACTCCCTGTAACTTCTGTGGGTTATGCCTTAGAGAGTAAAGCCGATGAAGTAACACGCCGAAACACAGGTGAAGGCGGACTCAATAAAGTGTTTTTAGCTTTGGGCTATAACCTTTTTAAAGGCTTTAATATTGGTATAGATGCTAGTTATAACTTTGGAAAAATCACTAACCGAGCGCTTCGTATTGATGAAGGCGTGCAATTTGACACCCAAGAGTTAAATGAGTCAGACCTTGTAGGTTTCAGTTTTAATTTTGGAGCCATGTATAAAACCATGATAAGTTCTCAATTACAGTTCTCTTCTGCAATTTCTTATTCGCCAAGCACCGATTTGTCTTCCAAAAATACCCGTGCGTTACAAACCGTTGATTTTGTTAACTTTGGCTCAATAAGAGTGACCAACTCCATTGATGTAGATGTGCCAGATACCGACATTACCTTTCCGTCACAACTATCTGTTGGTTTTGGAATTGGAAAACCAAGAAATTGGTTTGTAGGGGCTGAATTTGTCAATAAACAAATAAGTGGAAATAATAGAAGTTTAGATTTATTTAACCTCAGTGAAAATGTCGTTTTTGACGACATTACCATGTATAAATTAGGAGGTTATTATATTCCTAAATACGATTCTTTTTCAAATTATTGGAGTCGTGTAACGTATAGGGCCGGAATTAGATTTGAAAATTTAGGAATGACCATTAATAACGAAGAGATTAACGAGTTTGGCATATCTTTTGGAGTAGGATTGCCAGTAAGGAACTTTTCAAACGTAAACATTGGTTTTGAAATAGGAAGAAGAGGTACTAAAAATGCAGGACTCGTTGAAGAAACCTTTTTTGGAGGGTTTATAAGTTTATCACTCAATAGTAAGTGGTTCAAAAAAACATTATTTGATTAACAGCCATTAATAATATATTATCATGAAGACTAAAATTACTTTAATGCTAACAGGGCTTTTATTAAGCTCGAGTCTTGTATTCTCTCAAGCTACTGAATCCTGCATTATAACAGGCTCTGATTTTACTGAAAATGCCAAAATAAAAAATTACGAAGCGGCTTATGCGCCTTTCATGGAACTGCGTAAAGAATGCCCTACTTGGAGTTTAGCCCTTTACCAACATGGGGAAAAATTACTTAAGTCTCGAATTAAAAAAGCGAGTGATGCTACTCAGAAAAAAACCGAGGTAAACGATTTGATCAAACTTTATGAAGAACGTTTACATCATTATCCTTCAAAAACAAAAAAAGGCAATATTCTCACTAAGATCGCCCAACTTAAATACGACAATAAAATAGGTGACATGATAAGCCAATACCTTGGTTTTCATAAAGCTCAAACTGAAGATTCTAAAAACTTTAAAAGTCCAAAAGGTTTATACACCTACTTTTCCCTTTTAGTTGATCTTCACAAAGATGGGCAAAAAGAAGCCCAGGAAGTTTTTGACCTCTACGATATTGTTATTCAAAAAATAGAAGCCGAACAAAACAAATGGGCTAAACGTATTGCACCTC
Source organism: Flavobacteriaceae bacterium (assembly GCA_016765375.1). Taxonomy (GTDB): domain Bacteria; phylum Bacteroidota; class Bacteroidia; order Flavobacteriales; family Flavobacteriaceae; genus NORP215. The sequence continues at coordinate 7,549 of JAESQB010000125.1, forward strand.
TTACCGAGAAAGAAGACATTGGTGAAA
>JAESQB010000126.1 GCA_016765375.1 Flavobacteriaceae bacterium
ATTATGAATATTCTAATTTTTGACGAATCATTAAAAAAGATTTGGATATCTAAATTAATTTTCTGAATCTTTGACCAGACAAAAACAAAAAATGAATTTTATTCAATTACATCATCGCCATTTTGATACTTGCACTCAAGCAGGCTGAAGATGTATTGAATAAAAACTAATATATTTTAAACCCGTTTGAGTAAATCAAACGGGTTTTTTGTTTTATATCCTCAAGGTTTACTCAAACATTTTATTAAAAAAATGAGTAAACTAAAAATCGCAATCCAAAAAAGCGGCAGGCTAAATCAAGATTCACTTAAACTATTAAAAGACTGTGGAATTGATATTGATAATGGAAAAGATCAACTTAGGGTTGATGTTCAAAATTTCCCATTAGAGATATTATATCTTCGCAACTCTGATATCCCCCAATATTTAGAAGATGGTGTTGCTGATGTCGCCATCATTGGAGAGAATCTTTTAATTGAAAAAGAAAAGCAAATCACAACTGTAGAAAAATTAGGTTTTTCCAAATGCAGAGTGTCCTTAGCCATTCCTAAAGACATAGAAATAGAATCGGTTAATTATTTTGAGGGAAAGAAAATAGCCACATCATACCCAAACACACTAAGTCGTTTTTTAGAAAAAAATGCTGTAACTACTGAGATTCATACCATATCTGGTTCTGTAGAAATTGCACCTAATATTGGACTTGCCGATGGCATTTGTGATATTGTAAGTTCAGGAAGCACACTCTTTAAAAACGGATTAAAAGAGACGCTTGTTATACTAAGATCACAGGCCGTACTCGCAAAATCAAAGAAACTTAATGCAGAAAAAGAAGAAATATTAGCTAGACTCCTATTCAGGATCCAATCGGTTTTAAGAGCTAAAAACACAAAGTACGTTTTAATGAATGTTCCCGATGCTAAGATTCAGGAAGTGAGTAATATTTTACCGGTATTAAAAAGTCCAACCATTCTGCCATTGGCAAAAAAGGGATGGAGTTCCTTACACAGTGTGATCAAAGAAAATCAGTTTTGGAATGTCATTGACGCATTGAAATTGGCTGGAGCCGAAGATATTTTAATTGTACCAATAGATAAAATAGTACTATAATGCAGACCATCAACAAACCAATAAGGCGTGAATGGGCTAAATACACCCTGCGTCCTAGCATAGAAAAACAAAAATTAGAGNTCTTGGTAANGGGTATCATNAACAATGTGCTATTCAATAAGGATAAAGCATTGTATTANTATACNGAGAAATTTGATGGTGTTAAGTTAAAGCGCCTTGAAGTAACCGAATCAGAAATTAAAGAAGCGACAGATCAGGTTTCACAAAAACTAAAGAATGCAATAGCNCTTGCAAAACAAAANATCGAAAAATTTCANGNTTCACAANTTACTAATGAAANAAAGNTAGAAACNATGGAAGGGGTTANNTGCTGGAGAAAAAGTNTAGGCATTGAAAAAGTAGGCTTGTACATTCCTGGAGGTTCGGCACCTTTATTCTCAACNATATTAATGTTGGCAATTCCTGCTCAACTGGCAGGTTGTAAAGCGCTAGTACTTTGCACGCCTCCCGATAAAAAGGGCAAGATTAACCCTGCCATTTTGTATACNGCCCAATTGGTTGGTATTGATAAAATATACAAAGTTGGAGGGGCGCAGGCCATTGCTGCTATGGCTTATGGCACAGAAACAATTCCCAGTGTTTTTAAAATTTTTGGCCCGGGCAATCAATTTGTAACCAAAGCAAAAGAATTGATTCANCAGGAAGGTATCGCTATTGATATGCCCGCTGGNCCAAGCGAGGTTTTAATTATTGCTGATAAAACCTGTAAGCCTTCATTTGTAGCAGCCGATCTATTATCGCAGGCTGAACACGGTGCAGATAGNCAGGTGATTTTACTATCTGATGATGAAAATGTGATTGATGATGTCAATATTGAATTAGAGAAGCAATTAACGGGATTGCCCAGAAAAGAGCTTNCAATATNAGCCTTAGAAAATAGCAGAGCGATACNTTTAATGACCATTGATGAATGCATTGATTTCAGCAATCAATACGCGCCCGAGCACTTGATCATTGCTTCTGAAAAGGCATCCCTTTATAGCGATAAAATTATAAACGCAGGCTCTGTATTTCTTGGCAATTACAGTTGTGAGAGTGCCGGTGATTATGCAAGCGGAACCAATCACACCCTACCCACAAATGGCTATGCAAAAAGCTATAGTGGTGTATCTGTAGACAGCTTTGTTAGAAAAATAACCTTTCAAAAATTAAATAAAAAAGGCATTGAAAATATTGGCCCGGCAATAGAGATTATGGCTGAAGCCGAAAAACTTTTTGCACACAAGAATGCCGTTACCATAAGACTAAATGCGATTAGAAATGTTTAACATAGAAAATATTACACGAAAAAACATCTTAGAGATGAAACCATACAGCGCTGCTAGAGATGAATTTAAAGGTATCGCAAAAGTATGGTTGGATGCGAATGAAAACCCTAATGAAACCAATTTAAATAGGTATCCTGACCCCCAACAAAAACAGTTAAAAACTAAGTTGGCCTATTTAAAAGACCTGAACCCAGAACAGATTTTTATAGGAAACGGAAGTGATGAAGCCATCGATTTGTTGTTTAGAGCATTTTGCGAACCAGGTATAGCCAAAGCATTTATTTTTCCACCTACCTATGGGATGTATGAAGTTTCTGCTGCTATAAACAACGTAGATATAATAAAACTGCCAGTCCAAAATAATTTTAGTTTACCAACGATTACATCTATTAAAAGTCAATTAAAATCAACAGGCTTATTATTTATCTGTTCGCCCAATAACCCTACCGGAAATGTGATAGACAAAAAAGCCATACGAGAAATGGCGGCTAATTTTTACGGATTAGTGGTTGTGGATGAAGCCTATATAGATTTTTCTAAAGAAGAAAGTGCTATTTCATTATTGAACGAATTACCAAACTTAGTGGTTTTACAAACATTTAGTAAAGCATGGGGTTTAGCAGGACTACGCGTAGGCATGGCCTTCGCTAGCAAGGGAATTATAGGCGTTTTAAATAAAATTAAACCCCCATATAATGTCAATACATTAAGTCAAGCCGAGGCATTAAAAGCTTTATCAAAGCCTTTAAATATTGAAACCATTATAAAAGAAAGAGAAATACTAAGCATTGAATTAGAGAAAATGGAGAACGTTATTAAAGTTTTTCCATCAGAAGCTAATTTCCTTTTGGTAAAGTTTGAAGATTCAGAAACTGTTTTTAAATCACTACTGAAAAAAGGAATTGTCCTTAGAAACANAACAGATCAAGTAAAAGGAAGTTTAAGAATTTCCATAGGAACTCCAGATGAAAATGCATTATTGCTANGCACCTTAAAAGAAATAAAAAAATGAAAAAANTATTGTTTATAGATAGAGATGGCACATTGGTTATTGAACCACCNNTAGATTATCAATTGGANAGCTTGGAGAAATTAGAATTTTATCCNGGTGTCTTTCAAGGGCTCTCTAAGATTGTAAAAGAACTNGATTATGAATTGGTNATGGTCACCAATCAAGATGGTTTAGGGACCGATTCTTTTCCGGAAGATACCTTTTGGCCAGCTCAGAATAAAATCATAGAAGCCTTCAAAAATGAAGGCATCGTATTTAAAGAGATCATAATTGACAAGAGCTTTCCTCAAGATAATGCCCCTACAAGAAAACCCAGAACAGGATTGCTTAACCAGTACATTTATGGCGATTACGATTTGGCCAATTCTTATGTAATTGGAGACCGCGAAACCGATATAGAACTCGCTCAAAACTTAAAAAGCAAAAGCATTTTTATTGGAGAAAACCATCCCGATGCCACACTTTCAACAACACATTGGGAGGAGATCTATAGCTATTTAAAGGCAAANCCAAGAAGGGCATTTGTTTCTCGTAAAACAAAAGAAACAGACATTTCGGTANNATTAAATNTNGACGGNAATGGCCATGGTGTGTTTTCTACAGGTTTAGGNTTTTTTGATCATATGCTGGAGCAAATNTCCAAGCACGGCAATATTGACTTAAAAGTTTCTGTAAAAGGTGATTTAGAAATAGATGAACACCACACTATTGAAGATGTAGCCATCACCTTAGGCGAAGCATTTNTGGAAGCTCTAGGCTCTAAAAANGCCATTGAACGTTATGGNTTTTTATTGCCAATGGATGATTGTTTAACACAAGTAGCCATTGATTTTGGAGGTAGGCCTTGGTTGGTTTGGGATGCTTCTTTTAAAAGAGAAATGGTAGGNGAAATGCCATCNGAAATGTTTATGCACTTTTTTAAATCATTTAGTGATGCTGCAAAATGCAATTTGAATATTAAATCTGAAGGTNAAAACGAACACCATAAAATAGAATCCATATTTAANGCATTTGCNAAAGCNATAAAAATGGCNATAAGCAAAACAGAAAATTATGCAATNCCAAGTACAAAAGGAAGCTTATGATCGCTATAATAAAATACAATGCAGGAAANATTAATTCGGTACAAAATGCCCTTATNCGTCTTGGCTATGANGCTGTGATAACCANTGACATCAATACCNTAAAAAATGCNGATAAGGTGATTTTTCCAGGTGTGGGTGAGGCAAGTTCNGCCATGNAATATTTGAAAGATAGAGCATTAGACAGNCTTATTCTTTCATTAAGCCAACCCTTTTTGGGGATTTGCNTGGGCTTACAACTCATGTGTAAATACAGTGAAGAAGGCAATACAAAGTGCNTAGGNATTTTTGATTCCCATATAAAGTTATTTCCTCCCCAAGAAAAGGTGCCCCATATGGGATGGAACAATTTTTCAAGTTTAAAGGGCAAACTCTTTAAAAATATTAAACCTGAAGACCATGTGTATTATGTGCCTAGCTATTATGCCGAAGTCAACCATCAAACCATTGCATCCTGTAATTACATCAAAACATTTGGGGTAGCAATGCAAAAAAATAATTTTTATGCGACTCAATTTCACCCTGAAAAATCAGCAGATATTGGAGAGCAGATACTCAAAAACTTTTTAGAATTATGAGAATTATACCCGCAATAGACATCATAGAAGGCAAGTGTGTACGGCTTAGCAAAGGCGATTATAGCACTAAAAAAATATATAACAAAAACCCTTTAGAGGTTGCCAAAGCCTTTGAGGCAAGTGGAATAACCTATTTGCACCTGGTAGACCTAGACGGTGCAAAATCGAAGCATATTGTCAACCATAAGGTACTTGAAAGCATTTGTAATAACACCAACTTAAAAGTTGATTTTGGAGGGGGTTTAAAGTCAGATGACGATTTGAGAATTGCTTTTGAATGTGGTGCAAATCAAATTACCGGTGGAAGCATAGCCGCTAATGATCCATCCATTTTCAACAAATGGATAGAAAAATATGGAAATCAAAAAATCATATTAGGAGCCGATTGCAACAATCGAAAAATCGCAACTCATGGATGGTTAGAACAATCTGCTTTGGATGTCATTGATTTTATAAAAGCCTATGAAAAAAGATCAATTCAATATGTAATTTGTACAGACATCGCTAAAGATGGCATGCTGGCTGGGACCTCAAACAAATTATACAAAGAGATAATCAGCCAAACCCATGTAAAACTAATAGCAAGCGGCGGGGTTTCTTCTATTGGGGATTTGGTGCTCTTAAAAGCATTAGGTTGTGAAGGCGCAATAATTGGCAAAGCCATTTATGAAGGCCATATCACCTTAAAACAATTACAGAAATTATGCTAAAGAAAAGAATAATACCATGCTTTGACATCAAAGATGGGAGAACCGTAAAAGGGGTCAATTTTATTGATATTAAAGATGCCGGAGACCCCATACAATTAGCAAAAAGCTATGTAAAACAAGGCGCAGACGAATTGGTTTTTTTAGACATTACAGCAAGCATTGAGAACCGCGCTACTTTAGTTGAACTGGTAACGGAAATTGCCAAGGAAATCAATATTCCATTTACTGTAGGTGGTGGCATTAATTCTACTCAAGATGTGTCTAGACTCATAAAAGCAGGTGCAGACAAGACCAGCATTAATACAGCTGCGGTTAAAAACCCAAAATTGATCACCGATATAGCCCAACAATTTGGGAGTCAATGTGTGGTTGTAGCCATAGATACTAAGTTTGAGAATGGCCTGTGGAAGGTATTTATACATGGCGGCAGAACCCCTACAGGCCTAAACACCATTGAATGGGCTAAAAGAGTTGAACAATTAGGCGCAGGTGAAATATTACTCACCTCAATGAATAACGACGGTACCAAATCGGGCTTTGCAGTTGAT
>JAESQB010000127.1 GCA_016765375.1 Flavobacteriaceae bacterium
ACAAAATAACCTTCGGCATATTCTGCCCATTTTCCCAAGGGGCCTTTATCTTTATAGATTCTACTAAATAAATCTCTCATTTGAATAAATTTTAGCTGGAAGGCAAAAATACTTAAATTATCTCTTATACCAATTTAATTTTGAAATGTCTTATAGATAAATTGAATTATTTTTTGATTATTCAAGGCAAAAAAACATAAACATAGCCTTCGTTATGGTGATTTTTTTTAACGCTGAATAAGTGAAAAAGAAACGATTTATATGAGACATTTNAANNTTAAATTGGNATNACNCNAATTGAATTNNAAAANNAAAAACCATCNGCCTTAGGNGGATGGTTTTTATATTTACACTAATTAATACTGTTATTATAAATGCTCTACAACCTTTTTACATGGGCTGTGCTCGCTATCAAAAAAGCCCTGCTCACTCATCCAATCATCGCTATAAATCTTACTCATATATCTTGACCCGTGATCGGGGAAAATGACCACGACTTTACTGTCTGAATTAAATTCGCCTTCTTCATGCAACTGTTTTACACCTTGAAAAGCAGCCCCACTCGTATAACCAACAAAAAGACCTTCGGTTTTAGCCAAGTCCCTGGCAGTATGGGCACTGGCCTCATCGGTAACTTTTACAAATCTATCGATTATGTCAAAATTGGTTGCTGTTGGAATTAAATTTTTCCCCAAACCTTCTATACGGTATGGGTATATTTCATTGGCATCAAATACTTTGGTTTCATGGTATTTTTGAAGTACCGAGCCATAAGCATCTATGCCTATAATTTTAATATTGGGGTTTTGTTCTTTTAAAAATTTAGCCGCTCCCGAAATGGTGCCTCCTGTACCGCTACAAGCAATTAAGTGAGTGATCTCACCATTGGTTTGATTCCATATTTCAGGGCCTGTACTGTTGTAATGGGCTTCAATATTTAAAGTATTAAAATACTGATTGATATAAACAGAGTCTTTAATTTCTTTATGAATTCTTTTAGCAACCTCATAGTAAGATCTTGGATCGTCTGCTTTAACATGAGCCGGACAAACATATACTTTTGCCCCCATGGTTTTAAGCATATCGATCTTATCTTTAGACGATTTTGAACTCACCGCTAAAATACAGTCATAGCCTTTAATGATACTCACCATAGCTATACTAAATCCTGTATTTCCACTGGTGGTTTCAATAATGGTATCGCCAGGTTTTAAAAGGCCTTGACGTTCTGCCTCTTCTATGATGTATAAAGCTATCCTATCTTTTGTAGAATGCCCAGGATTAAAACCCTCGACTTTAGCAAAAAAATTTCCTTTAAAAGCTTCAGTAATGGTATTCAATTTAATAAGTGGTGTTGTCCCTATAAGTTCTAACACATTATTATAAACTTGCTTTTGCTTATTCATATAAAAACTCTTTTCACCGTTTATCCTATTTTATAGATCAAACCTTTCTGATAGCTTGGGGCAAACATTAAAACAATCATTTCTTTAATGGTTTAACTAAGCTTTTTAGATCTTAATTTAACATTTGGAAAAGGTACAAATTTATGTTAAAAAAATTAATTACTCACTAATATTTTCCAAGTCAAAAATAAAAGCGTAATCTTTTGCTGTTTTTTTCAACCTCTCAAATCGTCCGGAAGCCCCGCCATGACCGGTTTCCATATCGGTATCTAAAAAAAGTAAATTATTATCGGTTTTTAATTCTCTTAGTTTTGCCACCCATTTTGCAGGTTCCCAATATTGCACCTGAGAATCATGTAATCCCGTAGTAACTAATAAATTAGGATAATTTTTAGCTTCTACATTATCATATGGCGAATAGGATTTCATATACTCATAATACGCCTTATCATTAGGATTTCCCCATTCATCGTATTCAAAAGTGGTTAGCGGAATGGTTTCGTCTAACATGGTAGTCACTACATCTACAAAAGGAACTGCTGCTACAACGCCATTATACAGCTCGGGAGCCAAATTAATTACAGCACCCATTAATAAACCTCCGGCAGAACCTCCATTAGCGTATAAATGCTTATTAGAGGTATAATTTTCGGCGATTAAAAATTTTGAAACATCAACAAAGTCTGTAAAGGTATTTTTCTTAGTAAAAAGCTTTCCAGCTTCATACCATTGACGGCCTAAATACTGTCCGCCTCTCACATGCGCAATAGCAAAAATAAAACCACGCTCTAAAAGACTGAGTCTTATTGAAGAAAAGCCAGCGCCAATAGTTGCACCATATGATCCGTAAGCATATTGTAGTAAAGGGTTGGTACCGTCTTTTTTAATGCCCTTTTTATAAACCATTGATATGGGAATTTTAGTACCATCTTCGGCTGTAGCCCAAANACGTTCTTCAGCATAGTCCGNCTTATTAAATTTTCCACCCAAAACTTCTTGTTCTTTCAAAATGGTTTTTTCTTGAGAGTCCATATTAAAATCTATTGTAGATGCTGGTGTCGTTAAAGAGGTATAAGAATATCTAAGTGTCTTGGTGTCAAATTCTATATTGGTAGTAGGATATGCACTGTAGGTCTCGCTGTCAAACGGCAAATAATATTCTTCTGAGCCGTCCCAACGTTTTATAAAAATTTTATCGAGACCATTACTGCGCTCACTTACAACAAGATAGTCTTTAAAAATATCAATATCTTCTAACAACACATCGGGTCTGTGCGGAATAACATCTTGCCAGTGGTCTTTTGAAGTTTTGTTCTCATGCGTTTTCATGAGTTTAAAATTGGTAGCCCCGTCCTTATTAGTCACTATATAAAAATGGTTTTTAAAATGTGCGATGTCATATTCCAAACCACGCTCTCTGGCTTGAAACATTTTAAACTCACCGTAGGGGTCATCTGCATTAAGGATTTGAAATTCGGAGGCTAGGGTCGTTGAAGAACCTATGATCAAATATTTGTCTGATTTTGTTTTATAAATAAAGGTGCTATAGGTTTCATCGGTTTCGTTAAATATCAAAACGTCGTCCTCAACAGGGGTTCCCAATACGTGTCTGTAAATTTTATCAGAACGCAGGGTCTTATCGTCTTTTCGGGTGTAAAACAACGTTTTATTATCGTTGGCCCAGGTAGCACCCCCCGAAGTGGTTAAAATTTTATCAGGAAGCACTTCACCAGTCTTAAGATCTTTTATTTGTATGGTATATATTCGTCGGCTTAAGGTATCAACAGCAAACGCTGCATATCTGTTGTTTGGACTAATACTAACACCCCTAAGGCTGTAATAAGAAAAGCCTTCAGCCATTTTATTAACATCGAAAATAATTTCTTCTTCATTAGAGAGGCTTTCTTTCTTTCTTATATGAATGGGATAGTCTTTTCCTGTTTCATAACGTGTTATATAATAATAGCCATTATCCTTATAAGGAACCGACTCGTCATCTTCTTTAATACGTCCTTTTAATTCTTCATAAAGTGANTCACGAAAATCTTTTGTATGCGCTGTCATTTCGGTATAATAATGATTTTCGCGTTCCAAATAATCGATCACTTCGTCACTCTCTCTTTCTTTTAGCCAGAAATAATTATCTATACGCACATCGCCGTGTTTTTCTAAGTGTTTTTCAATTTTATCGGCAATTGGTGGGGTCATGTTCATAGGTTTGGTAGCTTGTTGTTTAGTACAAGAAATCGCAAAAATAAGACTTAGCCCACAAATAAAGTATATTTTTTTTAGATGTTTTATCTTAGTATTTATCATTTCGTTAGTGATTTGGATGATTCAATGTTGTTTCAAATTTAATGAATTTTATGTTGAAGAACATTTTAGAAAACAATTAATTTATGATAGTAAAATTGAATTTGTTTTAAATAAAGTCATCCATTTTTTAGATAAAAATGCTAATTTTAAATTGAGTTCGATTAAACATATACCCTATAAAAAATATCAGTTCTGAAATTATTGGTTCTCAAAACATCCGCCTCAGGCGGACAATCGAACTGACAATGATCTTTTAGATTGAATTTAGGTTTTTAAAAAAGATTATATACCGTTTGGTATAATTTTAATACCTTTGCGACATCATGATTAGTAAAGCAAAAATAACCACACAATATATTTTAGAAATTACTGCGCCTATATTTAACCAATATGGTTATTCGGCTACAAGCATGAGTGATATTACAAAAGCTACTGGGCTAACCAAAGGTGCTATTTATGGGAATTTTAAAAACAAAGAAGAACTTTCTATTGCTGCATTTAAGCATACCNTAAAGGNGCTTTTAAAAGATATTTCCAAACACCTCGAACTAAGCGATTCGCCAATTCAAAAATTATTCTTAATTACAGATTTTTATCGNAATTATTACAGTTACAGCAANCCATTGGGNGGNTGTCCGGTATTAAATATTGGTGTAGATGCCAATAATCAAAACCCTTTATTATTTAAAATGGTAAAAGAGGTTNTCGAAAAGATACAAGATCAATTGGCTTCATTAATTGAGCAAGGCATTGAAACAGGTGAAATTTCCTCTGAAATTAATNCCATGCATTATGCAAAACGCATAGACACTATGATTCAAGGCGCCATCTTTATGGCTTATACCATGGATGATGAGTTTTATTTAAAAGACACCATGATTCAAATAGATCAAATGATATTTAATGAGCTTAAAATATAATTTTTTAATCAATAATATACCATTAGGTATAATTTAATATATAAGAAAAATGAACCCATTACCAAAAGTACTTGAGAGCAGCGCTAAAATTAGATTTCAAGATTGCGATCCTTTTAACCATCTAAACAATGCCGCTTATATTAATTATCTCATGAATGCNAGNGAAGATCAACTCATCACCTATTATGATATTGACGTTTATGAAATAGCGAAAACAGAAGGAAAAAGTTGGATTGTTGGCAGCAATCAAATTTCATACTTACAACCTGCTTTATTGATGGAAGATGTACTCATTGATTCTCAACTTTTAAGTTATACAAAGAGTACTCTTCGGGCTGAAATACGCATGTGGAATAAGGAAAAAACCAAACTTAAAGCAGTCATGTGGAGTGCTTTTGTTCATTTTAATTTGCTAAGTCAGAAACCCGAAGTTCATTCCGAAGCATTTATGAAANTATTTNAACAAATTCATAAACCGGTTGATGAGCAAACATTCGAAGATCGCATTCGAACTTTAAAAACAAAAGATTTTAAGGTATAATTCAATATTCACTCTATAGCGAATACTTTTTATTCTCAAAATTAAATAGGATAAATAGTCTGAACTACTTGGTTATAAATAATTTCTATTAATACTTTTTTAAAACGTCATCTAAAAATTTAAAATGATAACTGGTATCTCTATAGGAGTTGTANGAACTATANGATGATATGCGTTTTATTTCTTTNCCNTTATGAGAAAAGGCTATAAGAAGAGGGAANACCTTTTTTTTATTATAAATTACAGCNACCTCTTTGTTTTTTTTATACTGAGCTTCAGAGATCACATCCTGCCGTCTGGGAATATCTACCATAACCATTATAAAACGAGAGACTTGTTTTACAAACTCGGGCTTTTCAAAGAAATCTTTTTTTAGTTGAATACAAGGGGCGCACCAATCACTACCATTAAAATACATTAANATGGGTTTTTTTTTGTTTTTTAGCTANCTTTTTAGCTGTNGGNAAATCNNTNAGCCATTCAATTTTATTTTCTTGTGAAAATCCTAAGAAATGTAATCCTAAAAATACAATGATAAACCAAGCTTTCATCTGCCTTTATTTTTTTAAACACATTTCAATTTTTACACCAAAGTATAAAAACTGAAAAACCAAATATTATAATAAAAAAAAGAATTCCCAAAAATGGGAATTCTTTTTTCACTAATACTATTAATAATAGGCATCTATTAATTATTAATTAATCTAAATTCAGTTCTTCGGTTTACAGCATGCTCTCTCTCAGTACAAGAAACGCCATCGGCACATCTGTTTTTTAAACGACCTTCTCCAAAACCATTAGCAACTAACAAACTTTGATTTATGCCTTTAGTTCTCAAATAGTTCACCACAGCAACAGCTCTTCTTTCTGATAGTTCTTGATTAGAAGTTCTACTCCCTCTAGCATCGGTATGAGAAGCAATTTCTAATTTCACACCTGGATTTTTCTGTAATACAGGCATCAATCTGGTATCGATAAGATGTTTTGCTTCTGAAGTTAGCGTAGCACTCCCCAACCGCCAGTTAATAGGTAAGGCTTGATACTCAACCAAAGCACACTCTACTTCTCTCCACGTTGTTAAACCACCACCTTTAGTAAGCACTTCTTTAGTAACCGTAGTATATTTAGCAGGAACGGTTTCTTCCATAACTTGTGCGTCTTTTACCAAAACGGTTCTTTTAATAGTGGCGTATTGTGCTGGAATTACTTCTTCAACCACACGAGCCTCGTCTACAATAACTTGTTTGGTATATGTTCCTGAAATTTCAGAAATAGGGTTACTTCTAGTGGTAGCATCATTAGCCAAACGTTGCACAGAAACGGTTCTAAATTCAGCAGGATAGCCTTTATAACACCAGTACCTACAATCATCGGGATTGCTAGATTCACAATCGGGTGCTGACGCACCAAGTTCCCATTGTGCAAAAGCAGGCTTGATTTCAACAGTTTCACTATCGGTTCTAAATGAAGCAGGAACCACCCTTAGGGTTGAGGCACTTTGCTTTTTAACATATGAAATGGTTTCGGTTCCCCATTTAGCAGGAATTATACGTAGTTTTTTTTCTGCGGCTTTTACCATAACACGTTCGTTTTCTGTTCGATATTCTGCCGGAATTGTTCTTAACCTTTTATAGGCTGGTGCCGTCACAACTCGAATAGACTCATTTACATAAATATCAGGCGTGGTACAACGCACATAACATTTTCCAGCTTCAGGGTTAGAAGGCAAATCTTGTGAAACTGCAACTATTGAAAAGAGCATGGTAGCTCCCAAAAACATAATTTTTTTCATTTTAAATCAGAGTTTTAAATTGTTTATACTACTAGTTTATTCATTATTACTTAAAATTATAAACACGCCTGACTATATGATGAACAGTCTTTTATAAAATTTTATTTTTTCGATTAATTGTGATGAATTACAGATAAAACGTAAATTCAATGAAAATTACATTTTTAACAAATACCAGATTCCTATTCTTTTTATTTTATATTAAAAGCAACTAAGGCTTAAGTTTACTCAAGTAAGAATGCTACTATAAACAGTAAACCATTTTTTAATGAAAGCTAACAATAACCAAATTATTGGCACCAGTAAAATGTTTATCTCAATTACTGGCATAAAGAAAAGATTGCCTCTATTAAAAAACATGACAGGAACAGCGACTAAGGAAATATAAA
>JAESQB010000128.1 GCA_016765375.1 Flavobacteriaceae bacterium
AAGGATGATGAAGGATTCTTCGGATGACTGATTCGCTGAGTAGAGTGGCGCAAGGGTGAGTAATACATGGCTAACGTACCTCCACTATAGGCGTAAACACTTCATTATCACGAACATTCATACGTTCACGAATGGTACGTGCCATACGCGCCAGACCTACACCAAATTGNNNAGATAANTGNTCACCTACNGTNCNNACACGACGGTTTGANANGTGNTCNATATCATCAATCTCNGCNTTAGAGTTAANTAANTCTATNANNTATTTNATNATNGTNATGATATCNNCTTTGGTCAAGCACNTGCTTNTCCATANNNATATCAAGACCTAATTTTTTATTCATTCTATAACGTCCTACCTCNCCGAGGTTATAACGTTGNTCACTNAAGAATAATTTATGAATAATACCTCTTGCCGTTTCTTCATCGGGCGGNTCGGCATTACGCAATTGTCTATAAATATGTTCTACAGCCTCTTTTTCTGAATTTGTAGGGTCTTTTTGTAGGGTATTATGAATNATNGCATAATCGGCCAATTGGGCATCTTCTTTATGAAGAAGAATGGTGGCTGATCCCGATTCGATAATCTCTTCGATATGTNCTTTTTCGAGTACGGTATCGCGGTCCAATACAATTTCATTACGCTCAATAGAAACCACTTCTCCAGTGTCTTCATCAACAAAATCCTCGTGCCAGGTTTTTAAAACTCTAGCGGCGAGTTTGCGACCCATATATTTTTTAAGTCCGGTTTTAGTGGCCTTAANCTCTTCGGCAAGATCAAAAATCTCAAGAATGTCTTTATCACGTTCGAAGCCTATGGCACGGAAAAGNGTGGTTACGGGTAATTTTTTCTTTCTATCGATATAAGCGTACATCACTTGATTGATATCGGTAGCAAATTCAATCCAAGATCCTTTAAAAGGAATTACNCTGGCTGAATATAATTTCGTGCCGTTGGCATGAAAAGATTGCCCAAAGAACACCCCTGGNGAACGGTGCAATTGCGATACAACAACACGCTCAGCGCCATTAATCACAAAGGTACCACTTGGGGTCATATAGGGAATGGTCCCTAAATAAACATCTTGAACTACGGTTTCAAAATCTTCGTGTTCTGGATCTGTACAGTATAATTTTANACGGGCTTTTAAAGGTAGACTATAGGTTAATCCTCTCTCGATACACTCGATGATGGAATAACGTGGGGGGTCTACAAAATAATCTAGAAATTCTAGTACAAATTGATTACGGGTATCTGTAATCGGAAAATTCTCCATGAAGGTCTTGTAGAGTCCTTCATTACCTCGTTCTTCTGATTTGGTTTCTAATTGGAAGAAATCCTGAAAGGATTTCACTTGAATGTCCAAAAAATCCGGATAAGCCGGTCTGTTTTTAACAGAAGAAAAATTCACTCTTTCAGATTGGATTGCTGACATCTATGGGNGGAATTTTAATTAAAAAAAANAGTTTGTGCGTATAATTTAAACCTTTGTTATTATATACGCAAAATGGTTTAGGTCTTGAAGCTCAATACTCAAGACCTAAACCTTTAAGGTTTTAGCGTTGGGAGCTTACTTAAGCTCAACCTCAGCACCAGCTTCTTCTAGCTGTGTTTTTAAAGCTTCAGCTTCGTCTTTAGAAACTGCTTCTTTAATAGGGCTTGGAGCGTTATCTACCAATTCCTTTGCGTCTTTAAGACCAGATCCGGTAAGTTCTTTTACCAGTTTTACAACTGCTAATTTAGAAGCACCTGCGGCTTTAAGGATAACATCAAATTCAGTTTGTTCCTCAACTTCTTCACCACCGGCTGGGCCAGCAGCTACAGCTACTGCAGCAGCAGCAGGCTCTATACCGTACTCATCTTTTAATATAGTAGCTAATTCATTAACGTCTTTTACCGTTAAGTTAACTAATTTTTCTGCGAATTCTTTTAAATCTGCCATTTTCTATCGTTTTAAATAAATGTTTGTTTTATAGTTTAATTTTAGTGCTAATTTTAGGCGTTATCCTTCTTTTTCGGATAACGTTTTTAGGATACCTGCCAATTTACCGCCACTTGATTTAAGTGCCGAAATAACATTTTTGGCTGGTGACTGAAGCAATCCAATGATTTCTCCAAGGAGTTCATCTTTAGATTTAATTTCAACCAATCTATCCAGTTGGTCATCGCCAATGTAAACAGTTTCTTCAATAAAGGCACCTTTCAATAAGGGCTTTTCTAATTTTTTACGAAACTCTTTTATGACTTTGGCCGGTGCATTTCCGGTTTCAGAAAGCATGAGTGAGGTATTTCCTTTTAAAACCTCTTCCAACTCTCCAAAATCTCTATCACTGCTTTGCATAGCTTTTGCTAGCAAGGTGTTTTTAACCACAGCCAATTTTACTCCGCTCTTAAAACAAGCACGACGTAAATTCACAGTCTGCAATGCGTTTAATCCCGAAATATCGGCTAAATAAATATTGGCGCTATCGGCTAACTGTGTAGTTAAATCTTCAATTACTTGTGATTTTTCTTCTCTTGTCATAATTTCTAATTGTTACTACTCAGTAAAACCTTTAGCATCTACTTCAACGCTTGGGCTCATAGTACTAGACATATATATGCTTTTTATATACACCCCTTTAGCTCCGGTAGGCTTTAATTTTACCAATGTGGTTAATAATTCTTTAGCGTTTTCTGCAATTTTATCGGTATCAAAGGATGCTTTTCCGATGGCCGTATGAACAATACCGGTTTTATCAACTTTAAAGTCAATTTTACCAGCTTTCACATCGGCTACGGCTTTAGCAACATCCATAGTTACCGTTCCTGTTTTAGGATTAGGCATTAAGCCACGAGGGCCTAAAATACGTCCTAAAGGTCCTAATTTCCCCATAACACTAGGCATGGTGATAATTACATCAACGTCTGTCCAACCTCCCTTAATTTTAGCGAGGTACTCGTCTAAACCAATATAATCTGCTCCGGCAGCCTTAGCGTCTTCCTCCTTATCTGGAGTAACTAAAGCCAACACCTTAACGTCTTTACCTGTACCGTGAGGTAGAGTTACCACACCTCTTACCATTTGATTGGCTTTTCGTGGGTCAACATTAAGACGCACTGCTAAATCAACAGAAGCATCAAAATTTACATTGGTCATATCTTTTATCAAAGCCGAAGCATCTACAAGCGAATACGATTTATTCTTATCAACTTTAGCGAGTGCTTCTTTAAGCTTTTTTGTTGTCTTTGCCATTTTTTAGTTTCTTTTAAAGATTAAAAAGGAGCTTGACCTTTTACATTAACCCCCATTGAGCGTGCAGTACCAGCTATCATTTTCATTGCCGATTCTACAGTAAATGCATTAAGATCGGCCATTTTGTCTTCGGCAATAGCCTTAACCTGATCCCAAGATATACTTGCTACTTTTTTAATATGGGGTTCACCTGAACCTTTTTTTACTTTAGCGGCTTCCAGTATTTGAACTGCTGCAGGAGTGGTTTTAATAACAAAATCGAATGATTTGTCTTTATAAACCGTAATTGCAACAGGCAATACCTTACCTTGTTTATCTTGAGTTCTAGCATTAAACTGCTTACAGAACTCCATGATATTAACTCCCGCTGCACCTAAAGCCGGCCCTACGGGGGGAGATGGATTAGCAGCTCCTCCGCGCACTTGAAGTTTTACAACTTTACCTACTTCTTTTGCCATTGTTTTAATGTTAATTCGAAAAAAATCTAAAGTGGAAGCCTAAGATGTTTTCCTATTATTTATATATGTAACATTATACTTTTTCTACTTGCATATAGCTTAATTCCAATGGTGTTTTTCTTCCGAATATTTTCACCATGACTTCAAGCTTGCGCTTTTCTTCGTTTATTTTTTCAACGGTACCATTAAAGCCGTTAAAAGGACCATCTATAACTTTTATGGTCTCTCCTATAACAAATGGAATATTGATATTTTCACCTTGTACTGCTAATTCATCAACCTTACCTAACATTCGGTTAACCTCGGCTTTTCTAAGCGGTACAGGATCACCACCCTTAGTCTCACCTAAGAATCCAATCACGCCATTAATAGATTTTATAATATGAGGAATTTCACCCGTTAAATTGGCATGAACCATAATATAACCGGAAAAATAAACACGTTCTTTGCTTATTTTTTTTCCATTTCGAATTTGGATCACCTTTTCTGTTGGCACCAATATCTCTTCAATATAATCTTGAAGATTAAGGCGTGTAATCTCATTCTCGATATATGACTTTATTTTGTTCTCTTGCCCGCTTACCGCACGAACAACATACCATTTTTTGGCACTTTTTTCTTCAGACATACAAAGGAAATTAATTAAGATTTAACCCAGTTAAAGTAAAAACCAACTACTTCGCTAAACACAGTATCAATACCCCATATACCCAATGCTAAGGCAATTGAAAAAGATGCAACCACTACAGTGAGGCGTTGCGCTTCGCCTGAAGGGGTCCAAGACACGTGATTAGTTAGTTCGCTAAATGACTCTTTTATATACTGTATCATTTGTATTGTTTTACAAATTATTCTTACACGAGTTAAAAAACTCTCTTTTACTCGTTATTCATTCAGGACAGGATTTACTCTGCCACTTATAATTCTATCTTAAAAAATCACACAAACTTGCAATTCTTTCTAAAGCACGGGTTGAGAGGCTCCCTTCGATTTCACTCAGGACAGGCTTCTCGCCTCATTACTTTTTATGTTTCTGAAAAATTATTATTAAAAACAATCTTTCATTTAGTATAAGCACGGGTTGAGAGGCTCGAACTCCCGACACCTGGTTTTGGAGACCAGTGCTCTACCAACTGAGCTAAACCCGTATTATAACTCTATCTCCCGATAGATCGGGATGAGCTAACCCGTAAACAAAAGTCAAGGCGTCCGCCTTTGGCGGACACCTTAGAACTTCTGAATATTTACTTTTAATTAATCTATAATTTCAGTTACCTGACCGGCACCTACAGTTCTACCACCCTCGCGAATCGCAAAACGTAAACCTACACTTAATGCTATAGGCTGAATCAAGTCAACAGTAATGGTTAAGTTGTCACCAGGCATTACCATTTCAACACCATCAGGCAAACTAATATTACCAGTCACATCAGTTGTACGTACGTAAAACTGTGGACGGTAGTTGTTATGAAATGGTGTGTGACGACCACCTTCTTCTTTTTTAAGAACATAAACCTCNGCTTTAAANTTAGCATGTGGTGTTACCGAACCTGGNTTNCAAATTACCATACCACGTTTGATATCGGCTTTATCAATACCTCTTAATAAGATACCTACATTATCACCTGCTTCACCTCTATCTAGAATTTTACGAAACATTTCAACTCCAGTAACTGTTGAAGTTAATTTTTCAGCACCCATTCCAATAANATCTACATTATCTCCGGTATTAGCAACACCTAACTCTATACGTCCAGTAGCTACTGTTCCACGACCTGTAATTGAGAATACATCTTCAACAGGCATTAAGAAATCTTTTTCTACATCACGCTTAGGCAATTTAATCCAAGTATCAACAGCATCCATCAACTCCATTACAGAATCTACCCATTTTCCTTCGCCATTTAAAGCGCCAAGAGCAGAACCTGCAATTACAGGACCATTGTCACCATCGTATTCGTAGAAAGAAAGCAAGTCTCTAATTTCCATTTCAACAAGTTCCAATAACTCTTCATCGTCAACCATATCCACTTTATTCATGAATACAACCATACGAGGAATTCCTACCTGACGTCCTAAAAGGATATGCTCACGTGTTTGTGGCATAGGTCCGTCTGTAGCAGCTACAACCAGAATAGCACCGTCCATTTGAGCAGCACCAGTAACCATGTTCTTCACATAATCGGCGTGACCTGGACAGTCAACGTGTGCATAGTGACGTTTTTCTGTTGAATATTCAACGTGAGAAGTATTAATAGTAATACCTCTTTCTTTTTCTTCAGGAGCGTTATCAATTTGGTCGAAATTTTTTGCTTCTGAAAGCCCTTTGTCTGCTAAAACTTTAGTAATTGCAGCTGTAAGAGTTGTTTTACCGTGATCTACGTGTCCAATAGTACCAATATTTAGGTGGGGTTTGGAACGATCAAAAATTTCCTTTGCCATGTTTAATAGTTTTTAATCTTAGTTATATATATGTTAGTGTTCAATTTATTTACTAATTTTGAGCCAATGACGGGAATTGAACCCGTGACCTCTTCCTTACCAAGGAAACGCTCTACCTCTGAGCTACACCGGCTTTTAAAAATTAAGCGACGAATCACATAGTATTATGTGATTCGTTCACTTTGAGCGAGAGACCGGGTTCGAACCGGCGACATTCAGCTTGGAAGGCTGACGCTCTACCAACTGAGCTACTCTCGCAATTTTTAAAATCAAAT
>JAESQB010000129.1 GCA_016765375.1 Flavobacteriaceae bacterium
AAATAGTATTATTAAAAATGTAATAATCCCGGCAAATAGAGGAAATATATATGCCGATGACGGTAGTTTATTGGCCACTTCGGTGCCTATATACGACATTCGTTTTGATGCGGTTACCGTAAGTGATAAAAACTTTAATACCTATTTGTTACCACTTTCTAAATCGTTATCTAAGCTATTTGGTAAGTCTGTTTCGCACTATCAAAATGCCCTGCGAAGAGCACGAAAGAATAAAAATCGCTATCATCTCATTGCTAGAAATGTAGGCTATTTAAAATATATCGAAATTAAATCATTCCCACTTTTAAAATTAGGTGCTTTTAGAGGCGGCCTAATTGTTGAACAACAAACTGTAAGAGAGCATCCCATTGGCAAAATTGCCGAACGTATGGTAGGCTATGAGCGCAGAGATGAAAAAGGATATTATACCCGAGTGGGTCTTGAAGGTGCTTTTGGTAATTATTTAAGAGGTAAGGAAGGCAAACGAAGAAAACAAAAAATTGCAAAAGGCCAATGGAAACCCATTAGTGATGAAAATGAAATAGAACCTCAAGATGGTTATGATGTCATCTCAACACTCAACATAAACATTCAGGATATAGCACACCATGCGTTACTCAAACAAATGGAAAAGTACAAAGCCGAGCACGGCTGTGTTATTGTGATGGAAACTAAAACGGGAGAGATAAAGGCCATTTCTAACCTAGGGCGAACTTCGAAAGGCACCTATTATGAAAAATTGAATTATGCTATTGGTGAGGCTCATGAGCCGGGTTCAACGTTTAAACTAATGGCTTTAGTGGCTGCATTAGATCAAGGTGTGGTTAATATCCAAACCAAAGTAAATACAGGAACGGGTTCGTATAAATTTTATGGAAAAAAAATCAATGATTCTAAACGTGGTGGTTATGGCGAAATAACTGTAGGGCGTGCTTTTGAAGTTTCTTCAAATATAGGTATGGCAAGAATTATAGATGAAAACTATAAGGAAAACCCTAAAGCCTTTGTCGATAAGCTTTATAAAATGGGTTTAAATAAAAAATTGGGACTCCCAATAGTTGGTGAAGGAAACCCTATGATACCTTATCCAGATAAAAAAGGATGGAGTAAAAACGCTTTGCCATCCTTAGCCTATGGTTATGGACTAAAAATTACACCCTTACAAACTTTAACATTTTACAATGCCATAGCCAATAATGGCGTGATGGTAAAGCCGCGTTTTATACGTCAGGTTAAAGCCTTAAATAAAGAAATAAAGACTTTTGAAAGAGAGATTCTAAACCAAGCTATTTGCTCTAAGCAAACACTAAGCAAAGTACAGCAACTTTTAGAAAATGTTGTAAAAGGGGGACTGGTTCCAAACTCTACTCCCCCTTATTTTCTATGGCAGGTAAAACGGGTACAGCACAGGTTGAGTATTGGATGAAAGATTGGAACAGTAATAAGCGTTACGCATCTTCTTTTGCAGGTTATTTTCCCGCTAAAAATCCCAGATATTCTTGTATTGTTATTATTCATAAACCCCAAGTAGATAAAGGGTATTATGGCGCCGATGTAGCAGGGCCGGTTTTTAAACGTATTGCCCAAAAAGTGGTGACAGATTCCCCTATAAAAGATAGTATTGAAAATATAAATGCTTTAGATATTTCTGTTGAAAAGGATTTTGAAAAGTATTTCGCTATGGCACAAAAATCCTATACAAAAATGCCAAATTTAAAAGGAATGCCGGCTATGGATGCCATAACCTTGCTCGAAGATTTGGGGCTAAAAGTATTGGTAAAAGGCAATGGAAAAGTGGTTTCACAATCGCTTTCGTCAGGAGAAAAAATAATAAAAGGAAAAACGGTAGTCCTACAATTATAATGGTGGTTTTAAAAGATATATTATATAAGGTAACCCTACAAAAAGTTGTGGGTAATACCGATGTGGCCATACAAAACCTTGTGTTCGACTCGAAATCTATAAGCTTAAACGATGTGTTTTTTGCCCTTAAGGGGCATAGTGTAGATGGTCACCTTTATATAGAAGATGCTATAAATAAGGGGGCTTTGGTTGTGGTTTGCGAAACCCTTCCTGAAAACATAATTAATGGCATCACCTATATTGTTACAGAAAACTCGAAACAGGCTTTAGCTGTAATGGCGGCAAATTATTACGGGAACCCATCAAATAATTTAAAACTTATTGGCATAACAGGAACCAATGGAAAAACAACCATTTCCTCCTTATTGTATAAACTCTTTAAAAGTGCAGGTTATAAGGTGGGATTACTTTCTACTTTAAAAGTTATAGTTGATGAGATTGAATATGATGCCACACATACAACCCCTGATTCTGTAAGCATAAATTATTATTTAAATGAGATGATTGCTCAAGGTGTTGAATATTGTTTTATGGAGGTGAGTTCACATGGTATTCATCAAAAAAGAACCCATGGTCTAAATTTTCAAGGCGGCGTTTTTACCAATTTAACCCACGATCATTTAGATTATCACGATAGTTTTTCAGAATACAGAGATGTTAAAAAAAGTTTTTTTGACAATTTGCCCAAAACGGCTTTTGCTTTAGTAAATGCCGATGATAAAAACGGCTCTGTAATGCTTCAAAATACCAGAGCATTAAAGAAAACCTATGCGTTAAAGTCGTATGCTGATTATCAAAGCGTGATTTTAGAAAATGGGTTTGACGGCCTGCTNCTTAAAATAGACAGTAACGAGGTTTTTGTAAAACTCATTGGCGGATTTAATGCTTATAATNTGTTGGCTATTTATGCTGTTGCCGATCTTTTAGGTCTGGAGCAAATAGAAACCCTTNGNATAATGAGCCAGTTGGAAAATGTANATGGAAGGTTTCAGAATTTTATTTCTGATAAAAAAATAACAACNATTATAGACTATGCCCATACTCCCGACGCCTTAAAAAATGTTTTAGAAACTATAAACACCATCCGTTCGGGTACAGAAACCTTAATTACAGTGGTGGGCTGTGGTGGGGATCGAGATAAAACCAAGCGNCCTAAAATGGGTAAAATNGCTTCGACATTAAGTAGTAAAGTAATTTTTACTAGCGATAATCCCAGAACTGAAAACCCCGAAAAGATNATTGAAGATATTGAAAAAGGCGTTGAACCTCATCATTATAATCGCACCCTATCGGTTACGAATAGAAAACAGGCCATAAAAACGGCTTGTCAAATGGCCAAGACCAATGATATTATTCTCATTGCAGGTAAGGGTCATGAAACCTATCAGGAANTTAATGGTGAACGTTTTGATTTTGATGATTTTAAAATTGTAAAAGAAATACTTAANAAGTTAAACAAATAGCAATGCTGTATTATTTATTCGAATATTTAGAAAAGCATTATCAATTACCCGGAGCGGGATTGTTTCAATACATCTCGTTTAGGGCAGCCATGGCCGTTATTTTTTCTTTGGCCATATCTACCATTTGGGGGAAACGAATTATTATCTTTTTAAAGGCCANNCAATTGGGAGAAACCGTTAGGGATCTGGGCCTTGAAGGACAGACAGAAAAAACCGGAACCCCTACTATGGGAGGTGTAATNATCATATTAGCGACTATTNTTCCCGTTTTNCTTTTTACGAAATTNAATAATATTTATGTGTTGTTATTATTGGTTACCACCCTCTGGATGGGAACCATTGGTTTTCTTGACGATTTTAAAAAGAAACTCAAAAAAGATAAAAAAGGATTAAAAGGGCGTTTTAAAGTTATTGGCCAATTAGGNTTAGGNCTTATTGTTGGAGCTACTTTATACTTTCATTCTGACGTTACTATTAGGGAAAAAATCACTTATAGTACCCAACAGGTTCAAACCACTGAAACGAAGCAGGTAGAAATATTTGATAAAGAAACAAAATCTACAAAAACAACTTTGCCTTTTATAAAGGGTAATGAGTTTGATTATTCAAAATTAATAAGTTGGATAAATCCCGAATTTGGCAAATATGCCTGGCTCATTTTTATACCTGTTGTTATTTTTATTGTTATCGCAGTATCTAATGGCGCTAACCTAACCGATGGTGTCGATGGACTCTCTGCAGGAGTTTCGGCAATTATTGTACTCACCTTAGGGATATTTGCCTGGGTGTCTGGTAACATTATTTTTAGTGACTACCTCAATGTCATGTACATTCCAAGAAGTGGCGAAATTGTTGTTTTTATAGCAGCCTTTGCAGGAGCACTTATAGGATTTTTATGGTATAATGCCTACCCGGCTCAAGTGTTTATGGGTGATACCGGAAGTTTAACCATAGGAGGCGTAATAGCTGTAATAGCGATAGCCATTAGAAAAGAATGGTTGATACCCATTTTGTGTGGTGTTTTTGTTATGGAAAACCTCTCTGTGGTTTTACAGGTGGGTTGGTTTAAATATACCAAGAAAAAGTATGGGATAGGCAGGCGTATTTTTTTAATGTCGCCTTTACATCATCACTATCAAAAAAAAGGCATTCACGAGAGCAAGATAGTAACACGGTTTTGGATAGTAGGTATTATTCTAGCCATACTCACTATAGTAACCTTAAAAATTAGATAGTATATAACCAGGGTAAATAACCCATTAAATGAAGAAAAAAAACAGCCATATTAAACCACAACGTCTCGTTGTATTAGGTGCCGGAGAAAGCGGCATTGGTACGGCTATTTTGGGTAAGCAAAAAGGCTATGAGGTTTTTGTGTCTGATAATCAAGAAATAAAAGAAGAGTATAAAAACCAGCTCTTAAAGCATAATATTACTTGGGAAGAGAAACAACACACTTCAAATTTAATACTCAATGCCAATCTGGTTGTAAAAAGCCCCGGAATACCCGATAAAGTAAATATAGTAGAAGATATTAAAAATAAAGGCATATCCGTGATTTCTGAAATTGAATTTGCCTCTAAATATACCAATGCTACCCTTATCGCAATCTCGGGAAGTAACGGAAAAACAACAACCGCTATCTTAACCCATCACCTGCTTAAAACCCAATTAGAAGTTGGACTAGCAGGCAATATAGGCCAAAGCTTTGCGCTTCAGGTGGCCACTACAAACCCAGCGTATTATGTATTAGAGCTCAGTAGTTTTCAATTAGACGGCATTAAAGATTTTAAACCCCATATTGCCATACTTACTAATATTAGTCCAGATCATCTTGATAGGTATGATGATAATTTTCAAGCCTATGTAGATTCAAAATTCAAGCTTATAAAAAATCAGACTGAGGCCGATTATTTTATTTATGACGCCGATGACGGAGTGATTTCAAAATGGTTGGAAGACCATAAGATAAAGCCAAAACAATTGCCATTTTCTCTAACAAAAACCCTTGAGAATGGTGCCTATTTAAAAAATAAAGACCTAATAATAACCCCTAATAATAACCCCATAACTATGCCCATATCAGCACTTACATTACAAGGCAAGCACAATCAAAAAAACGCCATGGCAGCTTCCACCGTAGCCAGACTCTTAGACATAAGAAAGGAAACCATTAGAAAAAGCCTTGAAAGTTTCCAAGGAGTAGAACACCGCCTTGAACAGGTATTGAAAATACAAAATGTCTTGTATATAAACGATTCAAAAGCGACGAATGTCAATGCTGCATTTTATGCCTTAGATAGTGTAAAAACTCCCGTTGTTTGGATTGTTGGCGGCGTAGACAAAGGCAATGATTATACCCAATTATTAGCTCTNGTTAATGAAAAGGTTAAAGCCATTATTTGTCTTGGATTAGACAATGATTCCATTATAAAAACATTTGGAAATATCGTGGAGCTTATGGTTGAAACATCTAGTATGAAGGGTGCTGTTGAGCTAGCTTATAGAATTGCCGAGAGAGGAGATAGTGTATTACTCTCACCGGCCTGCGCTAGTTTCGATTTATTTGAAGATTATGAAGATAGAGGCAGACAATTTAAAGAAGCCGTAAGAAAGCTATAAGAATGAGAGAGGTATTTAAACATATAAAAGGTGATAGAACGATTTGGGCGGTGATAGCCCTTTTGGCCTTATTTTCCTTTTTACCCGTTTATAGTGCGAGCAGTAATTTGGCTTATCTATACGGCGATGGAAATACGTCTAAATTTTTATTAAAACACATGGCTCATCTTATTCTTGGATTTGCTATACTCTACGGAATTCACAAAATTCCATATCAATATTTTAAAGGCTTGGCAATTATTGCCATGCCTATAGTCATTTTATTATTGTTGGTGACTTTGGCACGAGGCACAACCATAGAGGGCGCTAATGCTAGCAGATGGATAAGAATACCTTTTGTAGGTGTTTCTTTTCAAACTTCTACGCTAGCTGCAGTAGTTTTACTAACCTATGTGGCCCGATATTTATCTAAAATTAAAGATAAGAAAGTCAGTTTTAAAGAGACT
The DNA here is from genome assembly GCA_016765375.1 of Flavobacteriaceae bacterium. Lineage (GTDB taxonomy): Bacteria > Bacteroidota > Bacteroidia > Flavobacteriales > Flavobacteriaceae > NORP215. Next base: position 6,395 of record JAESQB010000129.1, read on the forward strand.
TTAATACCTTTGTGGGCCCCCGTTTTTTTAGTGCTCGCCTTAATTTTACCGGCTAATTTTTCTACTTCGGCAATTATTTTTAGCATGGTAGTGGTCTTGGTATTTTTAGGAGGGTATCCTTTAAAGTATTTGGCCATTATTTTAGGTGCGGCTTTGCTCATGTTAACGCTATTTGTGCTTACTGCTAAAGCTTTTCCGGGAGTGTTTCCTAACCGTGTTGATACTTGGATCAATAGAATAGAAAATTTTACCGACAATGAGAGTACTCAAGGCGATTATCAAATAGAAAAGGCAAAAATAGCGATAGCTTCAGGCGGTCTTATTGGCCTTGGACCAGGAAAAAGCGTGCAAAAAAACTTTCTTCCCCAATCGTCTTCCGATTTTATATTCGCCGTTATTGTAGAGGAATGGGGCTTGATAGGAGGATTGTTCTTAATGCTTCAGTATATGGTTTTACTTTTTAGGTTGGTGATTGTAGTTTATAAATCGGATACTGTTTTTGGAAAATTATTGGTCACTGGGGTAGGCTTGCCCATTGTTTTTCAAGCCTTGATAAATATGGCTGTTGCTGTTGAATTATTTCCGGTAACCGGTCAAACTTTGCCCTTGGTAAGTAGTGGAGGTACGTCTATTTGGATGACTTGCTTAGCCTTGGGAATGGTTTTGAGTGTAAGTGCTAAAAGAGAAGCGATATTAAAAGAAAGTCATGAAGAAAACCCATTAGATATATTAAGTGAAGTCATTTAAATTCATATTGTCAGGAGGAGGTACTGGAGGGCATATTTACCCTGCAATTGCTATTGCTAATGCTTTAAAACTGCGTTATCCCAAGAGCGAATTTTTATTTGTTGGGGCTAAAGACCGGATGGAAATGACCAAAGTGCCCATGGCAGGATACAAAATTAAAGGCTTGTGGATTTCAGGCATACAACGCAAACTTAGTTTTAAAAATATTTTATTTCCTATTAAGCTGATAGTAAGTCTTTTTAGATCAAAATTTATTTTAGGAAAGTTTAAGCCCGACGTGGTTATTGGGACCGGTGGTTTTGCCAGTGCACCCTTACTTAAAATGGCTTCAAGGAAAAAAATACCATGCTTAATTCAGGAACAGAATTCTTATGCAGGGATCACTAATAAATGGTTGGCTAAGGATGTAAACACCATTTGTGTAGCTTATGATGGCATGCAGCGTTTTTTTCCAAAGGAAAAAATTGTAAATGCAGGNAATCCNGTACGAGAAAGCCTTTTAAATGTGCATAAAAAAAGAACCGAAGCATTGANNTATTTTGGNTTAAAAGCAAATGTAAAAACCCTTCTAGTACTTGGAGGCAGCTTAGGCTCTAAACGAATTAATGAATTAATAGATTCACACCTAGACCTGTTTAGGTCATTAAATATNCAGCTCATTTGGCAGACAGGGGCTAATTATTTTGAAATTTATAAAAACCATAATGCATTAGAAGAAGGTGTTGGGGTATATGATTTTTTAAGTGAAATGGATTTGGCCTATGCAGCGGCCGATATTATTATTTCAAGAGCAGGTGCCATTTCGGTGTCCGAACTCAGTTTGGTAGGTAAGCCGGTTATTTTTATTCCCTCACCTAATGTGGCCGAAGACCATCAAAAGAAAAATGCCNTGGCTATAGCTGAAAATAGTGCCTGTATTTTAATAGAAGAACAAAACTTGGAGGGNCATTTTAAAGATGANTTTTTAAATCTCATTCAATCTGAAACGCTTCAAGAAGCTCTTTCAGAAAATNTAAGNGCACTCGGAAAGGCCCAAGCAACAGAAAGCATTGTAAACGAAATAGAAAAACTACTATCATGAACCTTACTAATATACATAGCATCTACTTTGTAGGCATTGGCGGTATAGGCATGAGTGCTTTGGCGCGGTATTTTAATACTTTGGGNAAGCAGGTTATGGGTTATGATAAAACACCTACCGCTCTAACAAAACAATTAGAAGGGGAAGGTATAAGCATTTCGTATACAGATAGCATAGAAGCGTTAAAAGCATTTGGTNCAGATAAAGACCATAGCCTGGTGGTTTATACGCCAGCAATTCCAGAAACCAATTCTATTTTAAAAGGTTTTCAGCAAGGCGGATTTAAGCTTTTAAAACGCGCCGAGCTTCTTGGAATGGTTACTCGTGAAACCACCTGTTTGGCAGTAGCCGGTACTCATGGTAAAACCACAGCCTCGGCCATTTTAGGGCATTTACTTGCCTCGTGCAATTTTCCTGTAACAGCTTTTCTTGGGGGCATAGCAGAAAACTATAACTCGAATCTCATTCAAAAGGGAAATGAAATTACCGTGGTTGAAGCCGATGAGTATGACCGCTCCTTCTTGCAATTGAGTCCTAATATTGCCGGTATTACCTCTATGGATGCCGATCATTTAGATGTTTATGAAAAAGAAGAATTTATACAAGACGCCTTTNCTGAATTTGCAAATTTACTACCTCAAAAAGGAAACTTNTTGATAAAAAAGGGTTTGCCTCTTGAAGGCTTAACCGTTGGTATAGAAGATGGTTCCGATTTTGAAGCTCAAGAGGTGCATATAGTAAAAGGCAGTTATGTATTTAATTTAAAAACACCGGAGAAAACCTATTACAATATTCAATTTAGCCTTCCGGGGCGTCATAATTTATTTAATGCGCTTATGGCTTTGGGCATGGCAATTAAATTAGATGCCCCCATTGAGTGTCTTACTAAAGCGTTATGTGATTTTAAAGGTGTAAAACGTCGATTTTCATATAAAATAAAAACTGAAAATTTNGTATTGATAGATGATTATGCACATCATCCCACAGAAATAAATGCGGTGTATCAAGCGGTNAAAGAAATGTATCCAAAACAAAATATATTGGCCGTTTTTCAACCCCATTTATNCAGCAGGACAAGAGATTTTGCAGAAGATTTTGCTAAAAGCCTNTCNCAGTTTGATGAATTGTTATTGTTAGACATATATCCAGCTAGAGAGCAACCTTTAAAAGGCATATCGTCGGCTTGGTTGTTAGATAAAATAGAGATGACACATAAAGCATTGGTTTCTAAAGACCAATTGCTTCATAAGATAAAAGCCTCTAACGCTTCAGTAATATTGTTATTAGGAGCGGGAGACATAGGACAAGAAGTAGATGGTATAACTCAAGCCTTAAGCCGTGAAAATTAACTGGGATTACATAAAGTTTTTTGCCCTAGCTATTTTGTTGGCCTTTGTTTTTTGGTTTAGCCAAGAGCGAAATCAACAACGGCATTTAACCGCATTATCGGTAGATTTTTTAGACGAAAATCTCAATTTTATCACATTAAAAACGGTTAATAAATTGTTAATACAAAATGTTTCAGAGGTGAAAAGTATAGGCAAAGAAGCTTTAGATTTGAATAGCATAGAGCAGAGGCTCAACGCACATCCCATGATTCGTGAAGCGGATGTGTTTGTAACGGTTGACGGAATTTTAGGGGCAAATATTAAGCAACGAAGGCCTATTGCACGCGTTGTTTCTAAGACCTCATTTTATATTGATGAGGAAGGCAAAGCAATGCCCTTGTCAAAGGTGCGTTCGGCTAGAGTTCCAATAATTACAGGAACATCAATAAATTCAAAGGCACTTTTGCCTCTTTTGCTTGAGATAAAAAAAGATGAATTTATGATGCAGCATGTTATAGGATTAGAAGTAACAAAGAAGGGGATGATTACAATGCGATTTAGAGTTTATGATTTTAAAATACATTTTGGAAAACCAAAGAATATAAAACGCAAATTCTTGAATTTAAAAGCGTTTTATCAAAAAGCACTAAAAGATAAAAAACTAGATTCTTATAGCTTGGTGAACTTACAATTAAACACTCAGGTTATAGGAACAAAAAAAGCAAAATGATGGAAAATAACAATATTGCAGTAGGCTTAGATATTGGAACAACAAAAATTGTTGCCATGATTGGCCGTAAAAACGAATATGGTAAAATGGAAATTTTGGGAATCGGCAAGTCAAAAAGCTTGGGGGTTCATCGTGGGGTGGTAAATAATATTACACAAACCATCCAGTCTATTCAACAAGCCGTACAAGAAGCCGAGAATAATTCAGATATAAAAATTAATGAAGTTGTAGTGGGTATTGCTGGTCAGCATATACGAAGCATTCACCACGGCGATTATATAACCAGACCCAATAGCGATGAGGTGATTAATGAAGATGATGTGGATTTGCTTTGCAATCAGGTACACAAATTGGTGATGCTTCCCGGTGAAGAAATTATCCATGTACTGCCACAGGATTTTAAAGTGGACGGTCAAATAGAAATAAAAAAACCAATTGGCATGTATGGGGGGCGTTTAGAAGCCAGTTTTCATGTGGTGGTTGGACAAGTGTCTTCTATCAGAAATATAGGCCGTTGTGTTAAGAGCTCAGGACTTTCACTTTCCGGAATCACCTTAGAACCTTTGGCTTCTGCAAATGCCGTTTTGAGTCAGGATGAAAAAGAAGCCGGAGTAGCCCTTATCGATATAGGAGGAGGAACTACCGATCTGGCCATTTTTAAGGACGATATAATACGCCATACCGCAGTAATACCCTTTGGTGGTAATGTGATCACCGAAGATATTAAGGAAGGCTGCTCTATTATTGAAAAACAAGCCGAATTATTAAAAATTAAGTTTGGTTCGGCATGGCCAGGAGAAAATAAGGACAACGAAATTGTTTCAATTCCGGGATTGCGAGGAAGAGAACCTAAGGAAATCACCTTAAAAAACCTCTCTAAAATTATTCATGCCAGATCGGTAGAAATTATAGAACAGGTGTTTTTAGAAATTAAAAACTACGGGCATGAGGAGCAAAAGAAAAAACTTATTGCCGGAATTGTTCTCACCGGAGGAGGTTCTCAATTAAAGCATTTAAAACAGCTAGTAGAATACATCACCGGTATGGACACACGTATAGGTTATCCTAATGAGCATTTGGCAGGGGGGAGTGATAGTGAAAACACCAGTCCATTATATGCAACGGCAGTAGGTTTGGTGCTCAATAATTTAGATAAAATGTCTAAAGAAAATGATGACATCGATTCAGAAGAAGAGAATGATGATAACGGAGTATTGGTTGATACAGATGAGGAAAATAAAACCCCTAGCCATCGCAAGCGTTATTTTGAAAAATGGGCAGATAAGTTTAAGAACTTTTTAGATAGTGTTGAATAAGAAATCAGGGTGTTAAAATTAAAAAATCAGAACTATGAGTAATAGCAAAGAATTTGAGAACATTACCTTCGATTTGCCTAAAAACAGGTCGAATGTGATAAAAGTGATAGGCGTTGGTGGTGGAGGTAGTAATGCTATCAATCACATGTTCCGACAAGGTATAAATGGAGTGGATTTTGTAGTCTGTAATACCGATGCTCAGGCATTGGAAAACAGTCCTGTCCCAACTAGAATTCAGTTAGGGCTTTCTCTAACCGAAGGTATGGGTGCAGGTGCAAATCCTCAGGTAGGTGAGCAAGCTGCCTTAGAGAGTCAGCAAGAAATACAAAACATGCTTTCTTCACAAACTAAAATGGTATTTATTACTGCTGGTATGGGTGGCGGAACAGGAACGGGTGCCGCTCCGGTTATTGCTAAAATTGCTAAAGAAATGAATATTTTAACGGTGGGTATTGTCACCGTTCCTTTTCAGTTTGAGGGGAAAATGCGTAACGAGCAGGCTCAAGAGGGGGTAGAGAGATTGCGTGAAACTATAGATTCGCTTATTATTATCAATAACAATAAACTGCGAGAGGTTTATGGCAATTTAGGTTTCAAGTCGGGTTTTGCAAAGGCCGATGAGGTTTTAGCAACTGCCGCAAGAGGTATAGCCGAAGTCATAACACATCACTATATGCAAAACATCGATTTACGTGATGCTAAAACCGTACTCGCCAATAGTGGAACAGCTATTATGGGAAGCGCAACGGCTAAGGGTGCCAATAGAGCACAAGAAGCCATTACCCAAGCTTTAGATTCGCCCTTATTAAACGATAATAAAATAACAGGTGCTAAAAATGTACTCTTGTTGATTGTATCCGGAACTCAGGAAATAACGATTGATGAAATTGGTGAGATCAACGACCATATTCAATCTGAAGCTGGTAATAATGCCAATATTATTATGGGTGTAGGCGAGGATTCAAGTCAGGACGAAGCCATTTCAATAACGATAATCGCAACAGGCTTTGGTGTTGAACAACAAGACGATATTGTAAATACCGAAGCCAAGAAGATCATTCACACTTTAGAAGACGACCAATGTGCAGAGCAAGTTTTGTTTTCAGGAAAAATAGAAAAACCTGTTGAGAGCATACCTGTTGAGCGTAAACCTAAATTTAAAGCTAATCCAGAAGAACTTATTATCAAGCACAATTTGTTTGAAGATTCAGAACAGGAAATTGAAGCATTGCCTTTTGAAGGGTATATAAAAACTTCAGAGCTTATAAAAAATATAGATATTGTTTGTGAAGAGATTATTACTTCAGATTTAAATGAATTTAATCCTGCTAGTATCTTAGATATCGGCGTTGATGATTTTGAGATTGTATCATCAGAAAGTACTGATGATGTGAATGACCTATCTAATGAATCAAATGACTTTGCAATAAACTCTAATGATGAGGATAATAATACAACTGCACAGGAAGATGAACAAATACTTATGTTTGACATTCCTTTAAACCCTAAAGTTAAGGAACCTGATTTGTCAGAGAAAACTTTAAATCCTAA
>JAESQB010000130.1 GCA_016765375.1 Flavobacteriaceae bacterium
ATAATTCAGACTCTGAAAAGAGTACTACTACTTGCAACAACGGGTATAAAAAATAGCTAAGTCAGCAATAAATTCAAGGGTTTGTGTATTTTTACTGTGGATATTATTCCTGCGGAAAATTATCCACACATTTAACCGCTAAATTTCATACCCAAACCGTTGGCACAAATAAGATGAAAAATAAACCGACAATAATAATCGAAAATAAAAAGTGGCAAGAACCTGAATTTGTTGATATATCATCTAATGATTTATTAGTTCTTGAATTTTTAGAAACGGAAATAAGGAAAGTAACTTCTTCATTGTTTTGTTATTTACATCCAGAGGCTGTTTTTCAGATTAATTTACAATTTTTTGATTCAAAATTAAAACCTTCTGTTTTGGTTTGTTGTCAAGTATTTGCTAACCGAGTTAAATTATGTTTAGATAAAATTAATGTTGATGCTCATTACATTTATGTAAAGCCAATTGATACACCCAACCAAAATTAACAGATATGATTGGTATTAAACTTGACTTTTTTCCGTTCAAAAATTTATTCCGTTCATCTTCAGAGTCATTTTCGTATTTTTCATATACTGCTAACACTTTCTTTTTTTCTTCTTCAGATAAACAGTTACGAATTATTTGTGTTAATTTATCTTCTTCTGAGTTTGACATAAAAATTGATTTTAAAATTATAAAACAAATATGAGTAAAACGATTAAAATAAAACAGGACATAAAAAAACTTGTGCCAACACCTCATAAAATTTATGCTAACATTTAAACTAAATAACGAACTGACAAACATCCAACTAACGATTTTCTACAACCGAAAAATCTCCGATTTTTAGGCGCACAAATCTTATAAAAACCCGTTGGCACAAATAAGATGAATGTACTTTCCTGAAATAGGTTGACTAAAAATTAAACACTTAATTATAGTCACTTATGAAAACACAAAATGAACACTGGCGAAAAAAAAGCTACCAAAAAGTAACTTTAGAAACCAAACTTTTAGTCGTTGACCAAATTCTAAACGGTCAAGTTTCAACAAGATTTGCTTCAGAAAAATATGATGTTCCTAGAACTACTATTAACTATTGGTTAAGGAAATACAGTACCTTAGTGCAACAAAACACAGGTATGAGTAAACTAGATGAAATTAAAAAACTTAAGGAACGCATTGAAGAACTGGAGTTTGTAAAAGACTTTCAGCAAGATATTATTGCAGATATGGAACTTATTACTGGAGTCGATATGTCAAAAAAGTCGTTACCCAAAACATTAGCAAAAGAGATAGAACTAAAGAAGAAAAACCGTTTAAAAGAAAATGGTTCTATGGATGTTTTGGGATTAGTAAACAAGCCTTCTATAAAAGGCTCAAAACCCAACAAAAACAACAAATAGACCACCAAAAAATAATCGAAATGGTTAAAGACTACCGTAAAAAAGTAGGCTCTAAAACTGGTGGAATCAAACTTTATACTGAACTTAAACAAGACTTTATAAACACCGATATTAAAATGGGAAGAGACAAATTCTATCGCTTTTTAAGGCTCCATCAACTATTAGTGCCTAAAACAAAAAATTATATCACTACAACAAACTCTAAACATATGTTTAAAAAATATAAAAACCTTGTAAAAGATCAAGTACCTAATCGACCAGAACAGCTTTGGGTGAGCGATATTACTTATATTAAAACAGAAAACGGACATAATTACCTAGCACTTGTAACAGACGCCTATTCTAAGCGAATTATGGGATACAAACTCGATAATCATATGAGAACTTCTCTTTGTACTGATGCGCTCGATATGGCTATTAAAAATAGAAAATATCCAGACAAACAACTTATACATCATTCAGACAGAGGTTTTCAATACTGTAATCCTAAATATACCGAGTTCGCTGAACAAAATGGAATAATAATGAGTATGACCGAACAATACGACCCATACGAAAATGCAGTGGCTGAACGCATTAACAGAACTCTTAAATATGAATATGGATTAAAACAAACCATTAAAAACACAGATCTGGCACAAAAAATAACTGACCAAGCTATCTATATTTATAACAATTTAAGAACTCATTTTAGCCTCGATTTAAGAAAACCTTTTGAAGTTCATAACAATCCCAATATCAAATATAAATCGTATCGAAAAAATAAAGTAAATTTACCTGAACTTAAAATTTAAAAACAGACCTAGTTCAAACTATTTTTTTGCCTTCTAAACGGCTAAAAAAAATCTTTTGAACGTCTAAATAATAAATAGAAAAAGGTCAACCTATATCAGTATAATACAATTTCAGATCTGAAATCCACTATTTAAGTTTTAAACTAACTAAAGAATTCTCAGAATATTGAGTTGTTGGAATTGAAAGTTGAAACGTGAAAAATTATTAAAATTGAATATTAATACTTAAATTTAAACACTATGAAAAAAATGAAAAATTATTTGAAACTTGGAATCCTGTTGATTGGGTTTTCACTACTGCTATTGAATTGTCAAAAAGAGGAAATTTATAATGTTACATTACAAAATACTAATTCTATTAAAATCAAAACAGTCTCTTTAGAAGATGCTAAAAACCAATTTCAAATATTTAAAAAAAATAAACCTAAAGCAAAAGGAATTAATACTTTAGTGGTAACTCCTGATTGGAATACTCTAAATCAAGAACCGCTTTTTTACACAAATGAGATGTTAACAAAAGTAGATGTTTCTATAAATAGAACAGGAAATTTTACAACGGAAGTTTTATTTATTGAAGTAAACGGTGAAATGAAAAATGTTATTTATACACTGTATATTGATTCTTTGACTTCTAATGGGGATCTTAAAAATGCTCGAGTTTATCTTACTGAACTAAATGGAGATTATATTGATGGTTATGGGTTTGAAAATGGTTTGATAACAACCCGTTTCCTTCCTAAAAAAAATAGCAATTCCCTATCTTCAAAAAATATTGCTGCTAAATATGATTATCCAACCTCTTTTTGGGGTGAAAATTCTTCATCTACTGAAACTGGCGGAGATGGAGACACCAACGGTGGTGGCAGTAGTTGCACTGATTGTGTTCTACTTGAAGTAGTAGTTGTCAAAGGATATCTCAAAGATCCTTATGCTGAACTGAATGACTTTTTTAACCCAATTAATGAATTTACTAATATTGATGATGATTTAGGATCTAATGATGATACTACGAGTGGTATAAGCATTTCAACTATAAAAGAGGTAACTACGGCTGTAGTTATTGACCCTATTGTAAAATGCGACCCCGGTTTTATGCTTATTAATGGTAATTGTGTGGTAGATACGGAAACTCCCTGCGCTAAACCAGGGTATGTAAGAAATGATAATGGTATTTGTAGACCTGCTCCTGACCAAATTATCAACGAACTTGAAGATAAAGCTGAATGTGTTTATGGGAAAATGGTCGACCAGAACAATAATATCAATTGGATTCTTGAAAATTTTAAAGATGGAGACAATCCGTACAATCCGTCTCAATTTAATTTAAAATTTCAAATGTCAACAACTTTAAATAGTCTAACAAATGCTTCAACAGCAACACCTAAACAGAGTGGAATACCAAATACTTTTGTAATTAGTATTAATACAAACACTCTTTCAGGAAGAACTTCATTAGGTATAGCTAGAACAATTATACATGAAGGAGTACACGCAAGACTCTGGGAGTTTATGTATTCTAGAGATAAAAATTTAGCAATAATAAGTAATGATTTCCCTGGCATTTACAATTATTACAAAAATCATCAACAAAATTGGGATCACGAACAAATGGCAGCCTTTTATAGAGGTACTATTGCAAAGGGATTAAAACAATTTGACAATGGGCAACATTCTGACATCTTTTACAATGCATTAGCTTGGGAAGGTCTTTCGGAAATTAAAGATGCAAATAATAACCATGAATTAATTTATACTGAAGCATGGAAAAAATTAACTTTAGCTGAACAAACAGCTATCTTACAAATTATTACTGATGAAAAAGCAAGTGGAAGTAAAGAATGTCTATAATAAAATAATAATTTTATCTATTGTATTATTATTTAGTGTAAATAAGGTTTATTGTCAAAAAACAAAATATTTGTTATTTGATAGCAAAAAAGACAGTATTGTTAAAATAGGTAATATTATAAATTACAAGATTGATAACAATTTATTTGACATAAATAGATACAATCAAATTGATACTATCAATTCAAAAGAGTTTAAAGAGATAAAATTTTCATCTGTGGAAAAACTTTGGACAGAAGGAAAAGATTTATTCATCCAAGTTAGTATAAAAAAAAATTTATTTATTGAAACCAAGAATGAAATATTTGAATATATATACGTGATTGAAAAAATCTCAGGATGCAAGTATAAGAAAACAAGAGTTTGGTGGATAGATTATTAATACAAACCACAACCACGCATATAAAAAACAGCAGAAAAGTACAAACTTTAAAAATTTGTACTTTTCTGTTACTTTATAGTTAAAACCCGTTGCTAGTAATTGAGGATTTCAGGTCTAAAATCCACTATTTAAGTTTTAAACTAACTAAAGAATTCTCAGAATATTGAGTTGTTGGAATTGAAAGTTGAAACGTGAAAAAAGATTAAAAATTGAAACGGTACGATTTTGAGCAATATTTCGGAATTGAGAATTGAAACGGAAAACTCAGCAGAACGGAAACTATAAAAGAAAAATTATTACAAAAAAGACAAATTTTAAATTTTTCCAATTATTACGGGTTTGAGCAATAAAACGGTCAGATTTTAGCACAAGAATGAAAAGCAAAAACTAGCAATCGAGTAGACGGCTGACGGTCGAATAACCGCCAGTGCGCCTCTCACACCACCGTACGTACGGGTCTCGTATACGGCGGTTCGTTAATCTTCTCAACAACCGCTCTTTACACCAAT
>JAESQB010000017.1 GCA_016765375.1 Flavobacteriaceae bacterium
CCCGGAATTGAAAAGGTTTGCGCACTTTTTCAACAAGATTCTAATTTGTATTTACTGAAAGATTATTCCGAAAAAGGCTTTCTGTTTAATCCTTTTGATATCACAAAGCATGGTGTTTTATTACCCCTCGACAAATCTAAATTTTTATCATGTGCGTGGACTTCTTTTAAAACAGAAGCAAATAACACCCCTTTAAACGCGGTAAATAGTCCTGAGTATCGAGACAATTATATTAAACTAGTCTCTAAGGCACTTGAATGCATTAAAACCTCTGATACTAAAAAAATAGTGACCTCCAGGAGCGAGACATTAAATTATACATATAACAGTATCATTCCCATTATAAAAAGTCTTTTTAGTTTATACCCTCTTGCTTTTTGCTATTGTTGGTATCATCCCGAGCTGGGCTTGTGGTTGGGAGCCAGTCCTGAATCTTTAGTTTCTATAAAAAACGAGTCGTTCTATACCATGGCTTTGGCAGGAACCCAAAAGGTGAATGATCAAAACGCTGCCCTATCATGGCAAGCTAAGGACAAAGAAGAACAAGATATGGTAAGCCAATGCATTATCGAACAGCTAACTCCGCTTGTACCTTATTTAAATATCTCAGAAGCCTATAGCCAAATAGCAGGTAGCCTGGCACATATAAAAACCGATATTAGTGGTAAAATTAATTCAGAAATAAGTATTAAAGACCTTATAAAGCGCTTGCATCCCACACCGGCAGTTTGTGGCTTGCCAAGAGAGCAAGCAAGAACTTTTTTAGAATATCATGAGGGCTATGATCGCGAGTTTTATGCAGGTAATATGGGTGAACTCAATTTTGATGATGGAAACTCAGATATTTACGTGAATTTACGTTGTATGAAACTGCTTAATAATAAAGCAATACTTTATGTAGGAGGCGGTATAATTGAGGCTTCGGTTCCGGAAAAAGAATGGGAAGAAACGGTTTATAAAACTGAGACCATGAAAAAAGTATTATTTAATGCTTTATAATTCTTGAGTTTTAAGCTTTTGATATGTAAATTGCGTTCCGCATGAAGATCTCTAATATACCTCTAGCACAAACCATTTGCCAACTTAGTCTTGATAAAGGGATTAGTCATGTGGTGATTTCTCCGGGTTCCAGAAGTGCGCCTCTAACCCTTAGTTTTACGCATGATAAACGGTTTAACTGTTATAGCATTGTGGATGAACGTTGTGCCGCTTTTTTTGCCTTAGGCCTCGCGCAACAATTAAAAAAACCTACCATTTTGGTCTGTAGTTCAGGCTCGGCATTATTAAATTATTATCCCGCTTTGGCCGAAGCCTTTTACAGCGATATTCCCTTGGTGGTGATATCAGCAGACAGACCCGAGCATTTAATTGGCATAGGCGATGGGCAAACCATCAACCAAAAAGAGGTATTTAAAAATCATATACTATACTCGGCCAATTGCTCGTCTAAAATTCATGAACAGGAAAGCAATACATCTTTAATAAATAAGGCTTTAAATACAGCTATCGAGCAGCGAGGACCTGTGCATATTAATGCGCCCTTTGAAGAGCCCTTATATAAAACCCAGAGTCAGCCTGAAGTAAAACCTATAAACACCCCTTTTAAAATTAAGGATGGAGCATTTAATGGCGATCTAAGTGAGCATGCTAAACTTTGGAATGCCTCTAAAAAGAAAATGGTCTTGGTTGGGGTTAATGCCCCAGATGTGCTTTCAGAATCTGTTATAGAGCATTTAGCTAATGATGAAAGTGTTATTGTATTTACTGAAACTACTTCGAACCTGAAAAAGGACCAGTTTTTTCCGGCCATCGACCAGTTGATAGCCCCTTTAAATGCTGAAGATTTTAATGCCCTTCAACCCGATGTGTTGATAAGCTTAGGCGGCATGATCGTCTCTAAGAAAATAAAAGCCTTTCTTCGGAATTATAAACCGAAAGCCCATTGGCATATCGATTCAAAAAAAGCATACGATACGTTTTTCGCCTTAACCACGCATTTTAAAACTGATTTTGACCATTTTGGACAGGCGTTTTTTCCTTTGACCCATTCGGTAGAAAGTGACTATAAAGCATCTTGGAAAAAAATAGAAAGTCATCGTTTAGAAAAGCACAAGACTTATTTAAAGCAGATCCCTTTTTCAGACCTTAAGGTTTTTGATCATGTTCAAGCCAGTCTTCCAAAGCAAAGTATGTTGCAGCTAAGTAATAGTTCTACGATCCGCTATAGCCAGTTGTTTCCCATTGATAAAAGCATACAGGTATTTAGCAATAGAGGTACCAGCGGCATAGACGGAAGCACCNCTACCGCTATAGGNGCTGNGGTANCNTCTNANAAACAAGTGGTTTTAGTTAGCGGCGATCTCAGCTTTTTTTANGANAGNAATGCGCTTTGGAATAATTACATTCCCAATAACTTTAGAATCCTGATCATAAACAATGGNGGTGGCGGTATTTTTAGAATTTTACCCGGNGAGAAAAACAGCGAGAATTTCGATAGGTATTTCGAGACCATTCATGANATGAATGCTAAATNNTTATGNAAGACCTTTGATATTTCCTATCAAACAGCCTCAGATGAAAACGAACTTATACAAGCCTTNGATGGGTTTTACCAAGGCTCANATGGNCCTAAATTATTGGAAGTATTTACNCCGCGTTTAGAAAATGATCAGATCCTACTCGATTATTTTTCTTTCATAAAATAATTGGCGGTTTAGTCTTATCTTTGCCTCCNTATGATTCACTTAGGAAAACACAATACCCTCACTATTTTACGGGATACCGATCCCGGACTTTATCTGGGCGATGAAGAAGAAAATGTAGTATTATTACCCCATAAATACAAACCCGAANNNTTTGAAATAGGCGATNAAATTTCGGTTTTTGTATATTTAGATTACGATGAACGNATGGTGGCCACNACNTTAGAGCCNCTCGTNGAACTCAATAANTTTGGNTANTTACGNTGTTTNGATGTTTCAAAACCCGNTGCNTTTCTGGAGTGGGGTCTNGAAAAACANTTGTTTGTNCCTTTTAAAGAGCAGGCACGCCCTATGAAAGCAGGCAGTTGGTATATCGTGCATCTTTCTATTGATCCTAAAACCAATCGTTTGGTNGGCTCTAGCAAGACCAATAANTTTTTAGACAATTCGGGTCATACCTTAAAACAGTTTGATAAAGTTTCNATTTTGGTGAGNCATATTACCGAAAAAGGCGCCAATGTNATTATNGAAGGCAAGTATAAAGGCCTTATTTATATCGAAAATATTTTTGAAGACATCCGTACCGGAGATCGTATAGAGGCATATATTAAAAAAATAAGACCCGATGGCAAGATTGATGTGGTCATACAAGAAGAGGGTTACAGAAGCATAGNCCCTAATGCCCAGTTTGTTTTAGACGAATTAAAGGCTAGCGGCGGTTTTATTGCCCTTCATGATAAAAGTCCTTCCGAAGATATTAAAAGCCAATTAGGCCTCAGTAAAAAAAGCTTTAAAAAAGCTTTGGGNAGNCTCTATAAAAGNAAATTAATTGTTATTGACGATAAAGGCATTTCACTTGTTGCAGATGCTTGATTATTTGTTGTTGCTTTTTTCTGAGTTTAAAAAACATGAGTATAGCCTGTCAATTTTGTAGGATATGGTTAATAAGTATATGTATATAAACATGTCACCAATAATTCAAAAAAATGAACCCTTTAATTAGAATCATAACCTGTCTTTTGATAGTTGGATGCTCTTCTCAAACAGAACAGAAAAGTCAATCTAAATTAAAATCAGAAAAAGACTCTCTTCCTAAGTTTTTTGACTTATCAAAAAGACATGTTGGATTTTGGGTTTATGAGGAATATTACAAAGCACTTCAAGAAACTAAATCTACTAAAAAAGCCGGTGAAATGGGAGGTGATGACTTTTATAGAATCTATGAAGACAATTCAATCATGAGAATGAATATTCATGATGGTGGGGCCGAAAATATAATATTAATGACCTCAGAAAACAAAGGACAAATCTTCAGTTCAGATACCACTGAATCCTATTTTGAAATTGAATTTCGTGATGGAATATTACTTACAGACAATAAAAAGTACATAAAAGCTCCTGACANTAAAAGNGGGTTTAATGAATTAGTGAATAGTTCATTTATATCGGGAAAATATATGTTAGACAATAACGTAGTAGAATTGAAAACAGATGGAACTGTAATCGGACTCGATAGCATACTATCATATGAGTTAAACCTTGACTATAATGATGCAGGAATGCAGTACGACAAAATATACTTACAATTCAAAGACGAAAAGGAATCAAGAACTTATTTGTATGCTTTAGATTCAGACACTTTGACAATTTCTNAAGTTGATTGTAAAACNTTAGAAGATAACTTCTGTGTTGAAATTGAAAGAGGAGAAAGTATTTACAAGCTGATAAAAAAATAAAAAATTTATACAACACCGGTAACTATAGTGTAAGCTATAAAATAAAACCCAATGAAACCTAGATTAATAATATTGTCTGACTTATGGGGTACAGAAAAATCAAATTGGATAAATTATTATCTAAATGCTTTAAGCCCTGAGTTCGATATAAAATATTATGACTGTTGTGAAATTGGAAACGTAGATACGACCAGTTTAAAAGAAGCTGTCATTCATTCACAATTTATTGATCACGGCATTGGCTGTGCTGTTGAAAAACTTATCCAATTAGAGGCTGGAAAAGTTGACATCCTGGCTTTTAGCATTGGAGGAACAATTGCCTGGAAAGCAGGTTTAAAAGGACTTAATATCAATAACTTTTACGCCATATCATCTACGAGACTACGCTATGAATCTGAAAAACCAAGTTATGCTATAAAACTATATTTTGGAGAAAAAGACCTTTTTAAACCTGATACAAATTGGTTTTAAAAATTAAATATCGAGCACGAAATAGCAGAAGATAAAAGTCATAATATGTATATGGAAACTGACTTTGCGGAAAAATTTTGTGAAGAAATGATCTAAAATACTGCCTAAAACAGAACAA
>JAESQB010000131.1 GCA_016765375.1 Flavobacteriaceae bacterium
ACCCAACGCAATCAGAAGGTTTTTGTAGAAACCTGTACCCAATACCTTATGCTGGACGCCTCATTATATCAAAAAGATTTTGAAGGCGCAAAATGGGTCATGAGTCCGCCGCTTCGTGAAAAAAAAGATCAAGACGCGCTTTGGTCGGGTATCAACCAAGGCCTTATACAGGTGGTAGGTACAGACCATTGTCCTTTTAAATGGGAACAGAAACTGATGGGNAAAGATGATTTCTCTAAAATTCCAAACGGCCATCCCGCCATTGAGCATCGCATGGAGTTTTTGTATTCCGAAGGTGTTGTTAAAGCTAAGATCTCCCTTCCTAAATTTGTAGAAATTAGCGCCACCAATGCTGCCAAAATTTTTGGCATGTACCCCACAAAAGGAACAATAGCCATAGGCTCAGATGCCGATCTGGTGATTTTTAATCCTGAAAAAGAGCACGTTATCTCGGCAAAGACCCACCATATGAATTGCGATTACTCGGCCTATGAAGGCCAAAAAGTTACCGGAAAAACCGAAACTGTTATACTACGTGGCAAGGTGGCTATCGAAAACAATAAATGTTACCTTAATCCTGGACACGGAAAATTTATATCGAGAGCAAAAATTTCAAAAACAGTGATTTAAATAGTCTTTATTGAATCCTTAAACAATTAGACAAGAGAAATCCCAACAATCAAATTAAAAATAATCCTTCCCTTTTATTTTGTTTTTATAAAATAAGACTGGTTAAATTATCAATACTATAATTTTTTGATTTTAATCAAATCGAATAATCTTAATAACCGAATTTATTCTAAATTCGTTCTTATGTTAACTCATTTAAACATATCGAATATTATTTCACTAATTCTCATTAATCGATAAGATTTTAAGGGAAATAGTTTTTAATTATAAATCCTTCCTGCTAACGAGAAGGTTTTTTTTATATGAAAAAGTTAAATAAATACCGTCTACAATCAACCCAAGACCCCGAACAATTGGCTTCTCAATTCATGCAATTTGATGCGGAATTAAAAGAGAAAAATCTAAATAATAAAAATCGCCTCCTTTGATTTAAGAGAATGAAAGAATAAAAAACCTATGCAAAATGGATCGATTATTTATTTTTGACACTACCCTAAGAGATGGCGAGCAAGTGCCCGGCTGCCAGTTAAACACCACCGAAAAAATTGAAGTTGCCAAGGCTCTCGAAGAGCTTGGGGTGGACATCATCGAAGCAGGATTTCCAATTTCGAGTCCCGGAGACTTTAATTCGATAATCGAAATCTCAAAAGCCGTTCAAAACCCTGTGATCTGTGCATTGACCAGAGCTGTGGAAAAAGACATAGAAGTAGCTGCCCAATCTCTAAAATACGCTAAGAGAAAACGCATTCATACCGGAATAGGCGTTTCTCATTATCATATAAAACACAAATTAAATTCAAGCCCTGAAAAAATTATAGAACGCGCTATTGCCGCTGTAAAATACGCCAAGAATTTTGTGGATGATGTGGAGTTTTATGCTGAAGATGCCGGACGTGCCGACAACGACTATCTGGCCAAAATAATTGAAGAAGTTATCAAAGCAGGAGCCACTGTTTTGAATATCCCTGACACCACAGGATATTGCTTGCCACATCAATACGGTGAAAAGATCAATCATTTGGTTCAAAGAGTCCCCAATATTGACAAAGCCATTATAGCTACGCATTGCCACAACGATCTAGGATTGGCTACGGCCAATTCGTTAGCCGGAATAATGAACGGCGCGCGACAAGTCGAGGTTACCATGAATGGCATTGGCGAACGCGCAGGAAATACATCTCTCGAAGAAGTGGTGATGGCCATAAAATGCCATAGCGATATTAATATGCATACCAATATTAATACCAAAGCCATCTACAAAACCAGCCGTTTGGTTTCTTCTTTAATGAATATGCCCATTCAAGCCAATAAAGCCATTGTAGGCAGAAATGCCTTTTCTCATTCCTCGGGCATTCATCAGGACGGCGTACTCAAAAACAGGGAGAATTATGAAATTATAGATCCTAAAGAAGTAGGGGTCGAAGAGTCCTCTATCGTCTTAACCGCGAGGAGCGGCAGAGCTGCTTTGAGGCATCATTTGGAAAGATTAGGTTATGACTTAAATCCCACCGAACTCAAAGACATTTATGATCGCTTTTTGCTTTTGGCCGATAATACAAAAGAGATCAAAGACCAGGACCTCTATGAATTAATGGGGCAAAGCTATAAGGAAAAAGGGGAAATACAGCTGCTATCATTGAAAATTCAAATTGAAACAAATCAAAAACCTCAGGCGCAAATTGAAATGCGCATCAACAATAAAAAACTCAAAACATCTTCTGAAGGAAACGGCCCTGTAGATGCTTCAATTAAAGCAGTCAAAAAAGTAATTGACAGAGAAATTCTTTTAGACGAATTTTTGATTCAAGCCATGACTAAAGGCAGCGACGATATTGGAAAAGTACACATGACCCTGAACTCAAAAAACATGAAATATCACGGTTTTTCGGCAAATACAGACATTATAAAAGCCTCTGTAGAAGCCTACATCAATGCCTTGAACAAAATACCTATGCGATTAAAATAAAACACTATGGCAGCAAAAACATTATTTGATAAAGTTTGGGATTCACATGTAGTCAAGAAAATTAAAAATGGTCCCGACATCCTCTTTATAGACCGTCATTTTATTCACGAGGTGACCAGCCCTGTGGCTTTTTCGAGTATGGAAAGAAGAAATTTAAAAGTCTTATTTCCCGAAAAATCTTTTGCAACGGCCGATCACAATACGCCTACCATCAACCAACATTTNCCTGTAAGCGATAAATTATCAGCCAAACAATTGATGGCTTTAAAAATAAACACAGATAAACATGGNATTTCCTTTTGGGGACTAGGNCNTAAAAAAAATGGCATTGTGCATGTTATCGGNCCCGAATATGGTNTTACCCTTCCGGGAACAACCATAGTNTGCGGCGATTCGCATACCTCAACCCATGGTGCCTTTGGAGCGGTAGCCTTTGGCATTGGGACTTCAGAAGTAGAGATGGTTCTATCTTCACAATGCATTATGCAAATGAAGCCTAAAACCATGCGTATCACCGTGAATGGAACCTTAAAAAAACACGTTTATCCTAAGGATGTCATTCTTTACATCATTTCCAAACTAAGCTCGAGTGGGGCTACTGGATATTTTATAGAATATGCCGGTAATATTTTTAAAGAAATGAGTGTAGAAGGGCGAATGACCATCTGCAATATGAGCATAGAAATGGGAGCTCGAGGAGGTATGATTGCACCAGATGAAAAGACAATCAATTATTTAAAAGGCCGTGAATACGTTCCTAAAGGAGAAAAATGGCAAGATGCCGTTAATTATTGGAAAACACTCCATTCGGAAAAAGACGCAAAATTTGACAAGGAAATTTTGTTTGATGCCGGTGAAATTGAAACCATGATCACCTATGGNACCAACCCNGGAATGGGCATGAAAGTAGCCTTGAATATTCCTCAAAGAGATAGTACGACTTCNAATGAGGAATCCTTTAAAAAGAGTTTANACTATATGGGGTTTAAAGAAGGTGAAAGCCTGCTCGGAAAAAAAATAGATTATGTTTTTCTAGGAAGTTGTACCAATGGCCGCATCGAAGACTTTAGAGCCTTTGCCTCAGCTATAAAAGGCAGAGAAAAAGCCAAAAACATCACGGCCTGGTTGGTTCCTGGTTCGCATAAAGTAGATGAACAAATACGGGAGGAAGGCCTTCTGGAAGTTTTCAATAAGGCGGGGTTTGAATTGCGACAACCCGGATGTTCAGCTTGTCTGGCAATGAATGATGATAAAATTCCGAAAGAAAAATACGCCGTGAGCACCTCCAACCGAAATTTTGAAGGCCGTCAAGGTCCTGGTGCCCGAACCCTCTTGGCAAGTCCTTATATGGCAGGATTGGTAGCCGTAACAGGAGAAATAATCAATCCAGAATACATAAATAACTGACAAACAA
>JAESQB010000132.1 GCA_016765375.1 Flavobacteriaceae bacterium
TTAGGTGTTAGGTGTTAGGTAAAATAAATATTTACAATCATAATCCATCATTTGTAATTCGTAATTCTTAACTCGTAATTAATAAAAGGGCAAATTAACATCCCATTCTTGATCATTAACATGGTTTAATTTTCCGTTTTTAACCACCAAAGGCGATTTGAAATTATTGGAAAACAAACCACCCGTCCCTAATCCCTGGGGCAATTTACTATTTTTTGTAAAGGTATATTGTGCAATAGCGTTTAATCCTATATTACTTTCTAAAGCCGATGTAATCCACCATCCTACAGCATTTTTCTCTGCCAGTTTTATCCATTGGTCACTCGCTTTAAAACCTCCTATAAGGCTAGGTTTTAAAATAATATATTGTGGTTTTATAAATTCTAACATTTGTTTTTGTTGTTCGGGTTCAATAAGTCCTATCAGCTCTTCGTCTAAGGCTATAGGCAAAGGCGTTTGTTCACACAACATGGCCATGCTTTCCCATTGCTTTTGTTTTATAGGCTGCTCTATAGAATGCAAATGTAATTTAGAGAGTCTTTCCAACTTCTGCAAAGCATCATCAGGACTAAAACCACCATTAGCATCTACGCGAAGTTCAATATCTGATTCTGAAAACTGATGGCGTATGGCTTTTAATAGATCGTATTCGGTTTCAAAATCAAGAGCGCCTATTTTCATTTTCAGACAAGAGAAACCGGCATTTATTTTTTCGGCAATTTGTGCCTTCATAAAGGCTTTATCACCCATCCATATTAAACCATTAATGGCTATGGGCTGCTGAGTATTTGTAAACTTTGAAGGGAATAAATTAAATGGGCTTGAACCTTTTAGGGATAATAAAGCCATTTCTAATCCAAAGTAAATTGAAGGAAAGGCCTTGAGTTTATTATAAATAATTTCTAAATCTAAATGCAAATTCTCGCAAAGCCACTTAAGCTTATCTTCATAGTCTGGACAATCATCAATACTTAAGCCGCGAAACAGACCACACTCTCCTATTCCAATTTCACCTTGAGCTTCTAATTTTATAAACCAGGTTTCTTTAGTTTTTAAAACACCTCGAGAGGTGCCACTAGGGCGTTTAAAATTGAGCGTATATTTGCAATAAGAACCTTTCATTAAACAGAAATAGAAGCACCTATATCTAAAAGCAAGAGCTGCTTTCCTGCTGCTGCAAAGGCTTTTTTAGCAGCTTCTTTATCAATTTCTATAAGACCAAAGGTATCAAAATGGCAACCTAATACGCGATTACATTCCACAAAATCTGAGGCGAGAATAGCATCATGAACATCCATGGTAAAATTATCGCCTATGGGTAAGACCGCTAGATCTAAAGTGGTCCACAATGGAAGTAATTTCATATCAAAAGTCAGTGCGGTATCGCCGGCAACATAAAGACTCTTTGTTTTAGATTCTATCAGAAAGCCGCCGGGATTGCCACCATAGCTTCCATCGGGAAACGAACTGCCATGAATTGCATTTACATATTTTAGTTTCGCAAAACTTAAATGCAAAGTTCCGCCCTGCGCCATGGGGTGTACTTTTAATCCTTTTTCACCATAGTAATTAGCAATTTCAAAATTAGAAACTATAATAGCTCCGGTATTTTTAGCAATATGCTCNGCNTNCAANATATGGTCTTCATGAGCATGTGTCAACAAAATANAATCGGCTTTTAAACTATTGATATNCACAAGGCCTTTNACCAANGGNTTTCCGCTTATAAAAGGNTCAATAATAATATGGTTCCCATCAATATTGAGATAAAATGAATTATGACCGTAAAATGTGAGTTTCATCTGTGTTGGATTTTGGGTCTTGGGTTTTAGGGATTTTAAATCGCATTAGTAATCAGCATAAGTATCGAAAATAAAAAGGTGCTCAATGCCACTTTTTTAAGTTCGGGGTCTAATAATTTTATATCTGTATTCTTACGTACGGTATTTAAATTTATAAATAAAGGTATAAAAGCCACTAAAGGAAAAAACTGATAAAAACGTGATTGATCCACCCAAAGATACCCTAATGCCAAAACAAAAGCCAACACTATAAGGGTATAGTGGTAATATTTTATTTTGGTTTCACCCAATACAACGGCTAAGGTATTTTTAGAGGCCTGAGCATCAGAAAACCGATCCCTCATATTGTTTAAATTTAAAACCGCCGCACTTAGCAAACCAATAGTCATGGCTGGCAATATCATAAAACCTTCAAGAGTTTTAGTAAATAAAAAAAAGCTGCCTAATACCCCTAATAAGCCAAAAAACAGGAAAACAAAAACATCACCCAAAGCGTTATAACCATAAGCCTTTTCACCAACCGTATATTTTATTGCAGCAATTATGGAGGCGATCCCTAAAAGAAAGAATACTGAGGAATAGATAAGATTCTCACTCCCAAAAGCCACATAAATTAATAATAAAGCTATGATGAGGGTCGTAATTGCAATAAAGATCATGGCCTTAGCCATTTGCTTTGACGAGATAATACCCGAAGCTACCATACGTTTTTCGCCTTCACGGTATTTGTCTGTGCCTTTTACGCCATCGCCATAATCATTAGCAAAATTAGAAAGCACTTGAAAGCCAAGCGTGGTAAAGATCGCTAAGCAAAAAATTGAAAATTGAAAGCTCCCCGCTTTAATTGCTCCAGCACTGCCCACCACAATTCCGGATATTGAAAGCGGGAGGGTACGCAATCGGGCGGCTGCTAACCAATATTTAAATGCTGGCATATATTTTTTATTTTCAATCAAATATAGAAACTAGTAATTCTTTCAATAAGTCACCATGCGGCACATTTGCTGCTCCTACGCCTTTACTTTTCATATCAATCTCTCTTATTGAAGCAATAATAGCACTCACCTTTCTCATAGGGTAATGACGCGCCGCTATTTGATAATCCTTCACAAAATAAGGATTTACTCCCAATACCGAAGCCGCCTTGCTCTTATCATTTAAAGCATGGTATTTAAAGACCTTCGAGAAAAACCCATATAAAAACCCCAGTGTCATCACCAATGGGTGGTGCTTAGGGTTTTGTGAAAAATAATTAATAATGCCAAAAGCCTTAGCCACATTTTTATTACCAATAGCATGGTTAAGTTCAAAAATATTAAAATCCTTGCTTATGCCTATATTCTCTTCGATAAGCTCCGGACTTATTTCGGCGCCTGGTTTAATTATGATCTGTAATTTCTCGAGCTCTTTATTTATTTTACTCAAATCGGTTCCTAAAAACTCAACCAACATATGCGATGCCTTAGGAGAAATGGTATAGCCTTTGTCTTTTAGCAAACGTCTTATCCAATCGGAAACTTGATTTTCATAAAGTTTTTTACTTTCAAAAACAACGCCTTGTTTCTTTAATAATTTATAAAGTTTTAAACGCTTGTCTAATTTTTTATATTTATAACAGAANACCAAAACNGTACTAAGCTGAGGGTTAGCNATATATTCGGCTAATTTCTCTATACTTCTGGAAAGCGATTGGGCTTCTTTTACAATAATAACTTGCCATTGGGCCATCATTGGGAAACGCTTGGCATGACTCACAATGGCTTCTACTTCGACATCGCGACCATATAATACCATTTGATTAAAGCCCTTTTCCTCTTCGGATAAAATAGAATTCTCAATTAAATCTGATATACGGTCTATATAATAGGGTTCGTCGCCCATTAAAAAATAGACGGGCTTTATCTGCCCTGCTTTAATATCGTTTACAATGCTTTTTACTTCTTCCATTAAAAAAAAATCCTCATTTTTGTCATATGCAAACCCTCATGTTTCCTACATATGAGTTTCGTTTCAAAAATAGCGAAAATAAAACGTTGATTTTTGATAAGATTCGAAAAAAATTTATCATCCTCACTCCCGAAGAATGGGTGAGGCAACATACCGTTCAGTATTTATTAGCTGAAAAAGAAATTCCGATGAGTTTACTCAATGTAGAAAAAGAATTACGCCTCTATCAAAGGCGCAAACGCTACGACATTTTGGTTTATAATCCCGATGGTAGTATTTTTTTAATTGTTGAATGCAAATCGCCTAAAGTAAAAATTACTCAAGATACTTTTGATCAAATAGCGCGTTATAATTTAGTGGTTAATGCAAATTTTCTCATGGTAACCAACGGCTTAGACCATTATTACTGCCAGATGGACTATGAAGCCAAAAAATATTGCTTTCTCAAAGACATTCCTAACTACAGTAAAAACGCCCTTAGATGAATCTGGCCATAGTAATACTTAACTGGAATGGAAGACACTTGCTAGAGCAGTTTTTACCCAGTGTTGTGGAATTTTCAAAAGATCAGGCTCGTCTTTATGTGGCCGACAATGCCTCAACAGACGACTCGTTGGTATACCTTAAGGATAATTTTCCAGATATTGAGATCATAAAAAACAAGGAAAATTACGGCTATGCTACGGGTTATAACCAGGCTTTAAAACAGGTAAACGCCGATGTTTTTATTCTGCTTAATTCAGATATAGAAGTTACAAAAAACTGGCTCACGCCTATTATAGACCATTTTTCGACACATCCAAATACAGCGGCCATACAACCAAAGATTTTAGACTATAAAAACAAAACCCATTTTGAATACGCCGGTGCTGCAGGTGGGTTTATAGACAAATACGGTTATCCCTACTGCCGAGGCCGACTATTTAACACCCTTGAAAAAGATGAAGGACAGTATAATGATACTGCTAAAATATTTTGGGCTAGCGGGGCTTGTTTAGCTATACGAGCCAATATTTTTAACGATCTAAAAGGTTTTGACGACGATTTTTTTGCCCATCAAGAAGAAATTGATTTGTGTTGGCGCATTAAACATTTGGGTAAAGACATTGTTTATATAGGCGCCTCAACCATATACCATATAGGTGGCGCAACGCTAAAAAAGAGTAGCCCTAGAAAAACATTTTACAATTTTAGAAACGGTCTTTTTATGCTAACAAAAAACCTGTCTCATGACCTTTGGCGTATTCTCTTTATAAGACTGCTTTTAGACGGCATTGCAGGCATACATTTTTTATTTCAAGGAAAACCCATGCATTGCTTAGCCATTATAAAGGCCCATTTCAGTTTTTATGCGGGTTTTACTAAAATGAGACGAAAAAAAATACGAAAGCACAAAAAACAACGTTATTATCTCACTGTATCAATTATATGGAAATACTTTATTGAAAAAAGAAAAACCTTTGTAGATTTGTAAAACTTTTTTTATTAAAGTATTGTTAATCGAAATTTTAATACAGCATATTTTAATATTTTTATTCTATAATTCAAAAAACCCGTAAATGATGAAAAAACTTTTGTTACTCTCCTCTTGCCTTTTAATACTTTTAAGTTCTTGTGGCATTTCTAAAGATATCCACGCAGCGCTTGAAACTAAGCAACAGAAGACACAAGATCTACTTAATAGTGCAACCGTAAAATTAAATTCTTGTATTGAAGAAAAAGCGAGTGTTGCTTCAAGAGCTCAAGCTTTAGAAGAACAAATAAAACTCTTAAAACAAACCAATCAATCTTTAATCAAGACTAAAGATGATTTTCTTGAATTAACAAAAAAAGGAGCTCAAAATTTAGAAACCACTTTGGAAAGTCTTAATGAAAAGGATTTACAAATTAGAACACTTCGTGATGCCATAACTAGAAAAGATTCGGTTACCCTTGCTTTGGTAACAAGTCTTAAAGGTGTTTTAGGCGATCTTAACGATCAAGATATTGAGGTAAACGTTGAAAAAGGCGTTGTTTTTGTTTCTATTTCTGACAAATTATTATTTAAAACTGGAAGCTATAAAGTTTCTGAGCGTGCACATGAAGTACTAGCTAAAGTAGCCAAGGTGGTTAATAATAAACCCGATTTTGAATTTATGGTTGAAGGCCATACAGACAACAAGTCTATAAAAACCGATTGCATTGAAGACAATTGGGATTTAAGCACCAAACGCGCCACAGCTATTGTAAGAATACTTACCAATAAATTTGAAGTTGACCCTACCAGAATTACTGCAGCAGGTAGAGGTGAGTTTATACCAGTAGCTACTAATGATACTGAAGCAGGAAGATCTGCAAATCGCAGAACAAAAATTATTGTGCTTCCTAAATTAGATCAGTTTTACAATATGATAGAAGAAGGCATGAGAGCCGCTTCAGGAAACTAGTACAAATTTCATTGTATTTTAAAAGCGTTCAATATAAAATATTGGACGCTTCTTTTATTCCCCCTATGAATTAAACTCACAATTAAAGGAGGCCTAATAAAGAAATTTCTTGAAACGAACTATCCCCGAGCAGAGCCATAGGGGTATTTCGCTCGTTTCATTTTGGCCTAAAGGCACAAAAATCGGAATTTATTCATTGCACCTCACCCAAAACTATCCTTGATAGTTTTGACCTCTCCTCAAGGAGAGGTATAATCGGAAACCCCGAGGCAGAGCCTAGTGGAATTCTTTTCGATTAAAATTCTAAACTGCCTTTTCCTTCACGTATTAACACAGGGATTTCTTCGCTAAGATCAATTACGGTTGAAGCTAAATTATCGCCATAACCACCGTCGATAACCAAATCGACATGATGCTGCCATTTTTCAAAAATTAATTCGGGATCGGTAGTATATTCAATCACATCATCTTCATCGTGAATTGACGTTGACACTATGGGATTACCTAATTCACTAACTATGGTTCTAGCAATGGTATTATCGGGAACCCGTATTCCTACAGTTTTTCTTTTTTTAAAGGCCGAAGGTAAATTTTTACTTCCTTTTAAGATAAAGGTATATGGACCAGGCAATGCCCGTTTTAATAACTTAAAGGTAGCCGTATCAATTTGCTTGGTATAATCTGACAGGTTTTTTAAGCTTTCACAAACAAAGGAAAAATTGGCCTTCTCGAGTTTTATACCTTTTATTTTTGCTAAACGCAGTAAAGCTTTATTATTGGTAATATCACAGCCCAAACCATAAACGGTATCTGTAGGATAAATAATAA
>JAESQB010000133.1 GCA_016765375.1 Flavobacteriaceae bacterium
AAAAACCTTTGCTTATTTACTTCCAATTTTGTCATCATTAAGTTTTTCGGAACAGGAAAACCCTAGAATATTAATAATGGTCCCTACGCGTGAATTGGTGGTGCAGTTGGTTGATGAGATTAAAAAGTTAACGCCTTATGTTGACATTAGAGTTCAAGGCGTTTATGGCGGTACCAATATCAATACCCAGAAAAAAGCACTTGCAGAAGGTTTGGATATTCTTGTAGCGACCCCAGGTAGGTTATACGATCTTGCTGTGAGCAGGGTATTAAAACTAAAATCGATTAAAAACCTTGTCATTGATGAAGTTGATATCATGCTGGATCTCGGTTTTCGACATCAGTTGTTAAATATTTTTGATGTGCTGCCAATGAAGCGTCAAAACATCATGTTTTCGGCAACGATGACCGAAGATGCGGACGCCCTTATTTCGGATTTTTTCAAGAACCCGAAACGTCTTTTTATAGCCCCAAGTGGTACGCCTTTAAAAAATATTGAACAACAGGGTTTTAAGGTGCCTAATTATTATACTAGGGTTAATTTATTGGAACACTTACTCAGGGATACCGAATCGTATAATAAGGCCATCATTTTTGTTTCATTTAAAAAAATAGCCGACCGTCTTTTTGAGAGTTTAGCTGAATTTTTCCCAGAAGAATGCTGTGTTATTCACTCCAACAAAACTCAAAATTACAGGCTTAGAAGTGTTAGGGCTTTTGATACCGGTGAAAAACGTATTCTTATTGCTACCGATGTTATGGCACGTGGTTTAGACTTTGATGAGATAAGTCATGTTATTAATTTTGACACACCTTTATATCCCGAAAATTACATTCATCGTATAGGGCGAACTGGTCGTGCCAAGAAGCAAGGAAAATCCTTAGTTTTTACGACTTTAAAAGAAGAAGATGCCCTGCTTAATATCGAAATTTTAATGGGGCTTGAAATTCAACAAAATCCTTTTCCTGAAGCGGTAGAAATAAGTAAACTATTGGCTTTTGAGGAAATTCCGGTGATTAGAGAACGTGAAAACCCTCATAAACGAATACAAGATGATGAACCTGGGCCTTCGTTTCATGAAAAGAAAGAAAAGAACTTAAAAGAGAACCTAGGCGGTTCCTACCGAAGAGAAATTGCAAAAAAATATAAGAAGCCCAAAACCAGAGGCGATAAGAATTATAACAGGCGAGATAAGAGAAGGTGATAAGTATCAAGTACAAAGTATTAAGTACAAAGAGATGCTAGAAATTACATCCATAATTCATAATCCATTCCAGTCTATTATCTTGTTTTCAACCCAAATAAAGGCCTTAATATTATAATTCTTCTTATAAAGAATTCATAAATAAACCATGTAATACCAAAGGTGCCCATAACCATGATAGTAAATTTCCACATATAGTGCATGGGGTGGTTCATAAGCCAATAGCCAAGTATTATGGTTATGGTTTGGTGTAGGACATAAAAAGGATATACCGCTTGATTTCGGTATTTTATAATCCGGCTTTCGTTATTTAGGAATTTTGCTGAAAATGCAAAAAGGACTAAAATCCAACTCCATACATTAATGACTTTAACTATTGGAATAAAAACAGATTCTATATAATAACCTCTCCAGAGATTATACCACATCCAAAGCAGCAAAGGAAATGCTATAATTCCCGTAAAAAGGGCATGATATTTAATTTTATCTAAAGCTACCCAAAGTGATTTGCCAAGCGATACCAATATAAATCCTGAAATAAAAAGGATAAAATAGAAAACTAAGGCATACCAATCGCCTATTAAATCGTGGGTAATTGGAAAATGAGCACTCAAAAAGAATTCTGTAATAAAAAGAGGGATAGCAAAAAGAAAAAGGCTGAAAGGCTGTTTTTTCACATAATTAATAATTGCATTTAAAATCTTATTCTCATTTTTTCGCAAATTCAAAAATAAGGGTGTTGCAATAAGTGACATTAAGAATAAATAAGGTAAAAACCAGAGATGGTGCCAGCTAAAATTTCCTTTGGGATATAGGCCTTTAAAAAAATCAGGATAAAATTCAATAAATGAATTGTATGTAGCACCTTCAGTTAAACGTTCTATATAAACTTGTGGTGCTACAATTATGAGAACACCTACCAATAAAGGGATTAATAGTCGAAAGGAGCGTTCTTTGAGATACTGTTTCCCGCTACGCTGGGAGAGGGCAAATCGCGTTCCCATACCCGATACTACAAACAAAATTGGGATGCGCCATTGGTTGACAAAGATCATAGGCCAACGCATCCATTCTATAGTTTCATTATTTTTTATATGCCAATCCCAGGATACAAAAAACATCCCGATATGAAATAAAATTAATAGATCAAAAGCTATTACGCGTATCCAATCTATATCGTGTCGCCTTTCTTTTTTATAGTTGAATTCACAACTTTAAGTCTTTGTTCTTAGGTCAAATCTAATAAAATTTAAGAGCTAAGGGCGAAAATCTCTATAAAGTTGGTGTTTTTTTATTGAGAAATATAAAAATTACAGTCTAATTACAAGTGTTTTATAGATGTTCGAGAGGAGATTGTTTTAGGCTTCCAAGATTTCCAATTGTTGTATAATCTGCTGTTCAGAAATGGTATAGCTATGGCCTTCTCTTATTGTTTTATAAACCGCATCAAAAGCATTGCTATAAGAAGATTTTACAGCTTTTATTTTCTCCTGCTTTTTATTTCCATCATCTAAAATTGTAGTAAGAATGCCTTTTTTTTCATGGTCTTCAATACCATATAAAGGGTTTGTAAGACGCATACCATCCATTAATTGTTTTTCCTGAACATCTGCTCGCTGCTTAATAAAGGAACCTTTTGTGCCGTTTATAATAAATGCGGGTTGAACATGGGCAAGTAACATGCTCATTGTAATAAATACTTGTAAGCCTTTAGGATATTTTAAATGGATATGGGCATAATCATCTACTTGTGTATTTGGACGAAAATAGCCCTTAGTTTTCTCCCAACTTAAAGGGTTGCCGAAAAGCGAAATTGCAGCGTCCAATAAATGTGGTCCTAAATCGTACATCAAACCACTGCCAGGAACTGTGGTCTCTTTTGCGACTTTTGGTCCAATACTGTATCGGTATCTGTCAAAACGAATATGTGCTTCTACCAATTTTCCTAATTTACCCGAATCAATTATAGTTTTTACCGATAGAAAATCACTGTCATAACGACGGTTTTGATATGGAAGTATAAAACGATTGTGTTTTTTTGCTTCTTGAAACAGTTGCTTTGCTTGTGATGAGCTTACCGTAAAAGGTTTGTCAACCAGAACATGTTTATTTGCTTTGATGGCCTTAAGTGCAAACTCAAAATGCGTAGCATTTGGCGTATTGACAATAACCAATTCAATTTCGGGGTCTGCTAAAAAAGCATCAACCGAATCGTAACTTTTAATATGGGGATAATAAAGCTGTGCGTTCTTTTTATTCCGTTCTACTACAGCATAGAGTTCAAAACCAGAATGCTCGTTTAAAAAAGGTGCATGAAAAATCTTTCCCGATGTACCAAAAGATAAGATGCCGGTTTTTATTGTTTTTTTCATTTTGCAAAAGGTTCTCTTTAAAGACCTGTCAAGTCTTGGTAAGCATCCAATACTAGGTGTTTTTTAAGCGTTTGGTTTTAGAAGGCATAAAGATTTGCATGTTTATAGACAATTGCATCACTAAAACACAGCCTACTATGTTTAACCATAGGTAGGGCATGACGTCGTAATACCAAAGTGCAATAATGACAATTTGGGTTATAATGGCCGAAACAAATACTGCTGTACTCTCTACATATTTTATAAAAAAGGCCAAGAGGAAAATACCCAACACATTGCCATAAAAAATAGAACCGATGATATTGACCAGTTGTATTAAATTATCGAATAGAGGTGCCACACAAGCTACCGCTATGGCAATAGCACCCCAGAGTAAGGTAAACCCTTTGGTGGCATTTACATAATGTTTCGGGGTTTTACCTTTTTTATTTCTTCGGTANAGGTCTATGGCNGTTATGGTTCCNANNGCATTNAGTTCGGCTGCTGTTGAGCTCATTGCTGCGCTTAAAATTACAGCAAGCAAGAGCCCAATTAAACCTCTGGGTAAATTGTTGAGGATAAAATGTATAAAAACATAATCCTTATCGTTGGTTTCTACATTGAGTTTGGCTTGTTTAAGTAATTTTTTTGCATCTTCACGAACCTTGTGATCTGCCGCATTATCAATGGTTATAGCCAATCGTGTTTCAGGATTCTCATCTTTTATAAAATCGGCGATATGATTTTTTCTCNGATCAAAGATCTGATTTTGCTTTTCTTGCAAGTTTTGATATTCCTCGGCATAAGGCGATTCCATTACGGCTTTTTCTGCGGAAGGATTAAAATNTAANGGNGANTTNTTAAACTGATAAAANACAAANACCATAANNCCTATAAGNANNATAAAAAANTGCATAGGTACCTTTAACAAACCGTNAAANATGAGTCCTATTTGACTTTGTTTTACCGNTTTNCCAGANAAATANCGTTGCACCTGACTNTGGTCTGTACCAAAATAGGAGAGGGCCAAGAAAGTACCNCCTATNATACCACTCCAAAAGGTGTATCGGTTTTTAAAATCGAATGAAAAATCTAAGATCTGCATCTTGCCACTGGCACCNGCAATGTCTAGTGCNTTGGTGAAGGTAATGNCTTCNGGCAGGTAGCTTATTATAAGATAAAANGNTATAAAAAGNCCGGCAAAGATAATGCCCATCTGCTGTTTTTGNGTAATGCTCACGGCTTTGGTACCTCCTAATACGGTGTATATAGCGACTAAAGTTCCTATAATGAAATTGAGCATGATNAGATTCCATCCTAAAACTGCAGAAAGAATGATAGAGGGAGCGAAAATGGTGATACCTGCTGCTAAGCCTCGCTGTACTAAAAATAATATAGCAGCTAGCGTTCTGGTTTTTAAATCGAAACGCGTTTCGAGGTATTCGTAAGCGGTATAAACTTTAAGCTTGTGGTATATGGGTATAAAGACCATGCATATTACGATCATGGCTATGGGTAAACCAATATAAAGCTGTATAAAGCCCATGCCGTCATGAAAGGCTTGACCAGGGGTTGAGAGAAAGGTAATGGCGCTAGCCTGAGTAGCCATCACACTAAGGCCAATGGTCCACCATTTGCTATCGNTGCCTCCTTTTATATAGTCGGTAATGTCTTTGTTTTTACGTGTTTTCCACGCACCGTANGAAACGATAAAAACGAGGGTACCTATNAGTATAGTCCAATCTAATGCTTGCATGTGAGGTTTGTATTAAGAAAAAATATTCATAATTATGTAGAAAATGATGAGNTATACAAGATTGGCTATAAGTACAATGGTGTAAAGTTTTTGCCAGTGTTTTTTGATAGTTTCCATCTGNTATTATTTTTTTCCTAGCGATAGGAGGTTTGCAAATAGGCGATAGGCTCCGGGGACTCCTGCAGGCAGTTCTCTAAAGAAACTTAAGCCGGTATAAATGTAATATCCTTTNCCATAGGCCGCCACCAATAAAGAACCNTTTGAGGGTTTTGCNCCTTGGTCGTTCATTTCNAAAAGTGGGGTAAAGGCTTTTTCATCCCATTGGCCAGGAAAATACAAGCCCCGTTCTTGTACCCAACCATCAAAATCTTTTTCGGTTATTTTATTCGGAAAGTTAAGCGCTTGATGTTCTGTATTGAGTAGGGTAACTTTAGCAAATTCGTCGGTGACACGTTCTCTGGAAAGTTTTAAAGCATANGGTGCCAGATTATCGGTTTTTAATCGCCTACTGGTATTGTATTGTATTAATAAGGTTCCACCATTTTTCACATAATCTAATAAAATGGGTTGTTTAAATTTGAGTTCATCCACTATATTGTAGGCGCGAATCCCTAAAACAATAGCGTCAAAATTAACCAGTTTTTCTAATGAAATGTCTGAAGGCTCTATTGTAGTTACTTGATAACCTATTTGTTTTAAACTTTCAGGAATAGCATCGCCGGCACCGTTTATATAACCAATGTGCTGACCGCGTTTAGCTATGTTCAAACGCACAATCTTAGTTTCCGAAGGTATCAAGACGCTCTGAAAAGGAATATGGTCATAATCTATAGTTATTAAAGTCTTGTTATAGGTTTTGTTTCCTACTTTTATTTGGGAACGTAAATAGCCTTGATCCTGATTTTTAGGTGGTGTTACTTTAAAAATAAAGGTTTGTTCCTGATCTTTGTTAGCGAATGTGAAATTATGATTTTCAGGCGCTATTTTCCAACCTTTAGGATGTTCTAAACTGATACTTCCGCTGAGGTTATTCCTTCCTGATTTTACGGTTACAGGAATGTTTTTAACTTGATTATCTGAAAAAATAATAACCTTTTCTGCAATTGATGCCGTAACTTCTGGAAGTATTTCAAACGGGCGATATACTTCGCCTTTTACGGGATCTCTAAATTTATAGATCAGGTTTCTAGAAAACTCAATAGGCACATTATTTATGGTCAAGGCGAAGGTGATCTGAATNTCGGCAGGAGCTTCGGGCATGCCAATAAGGGCTTTGTTATTNACCTTATACATGCCTAAACTGCCTTTTTCGTTTAGCCAGTAAGGCGAGGTGAGGTTTAGNGATTCTGAAAGANTATAGTCGTTTTCTAGTTGATATACTTTATTGTTCTCAAGCGTTGTGTTCGGTTTTTCTTTTTTATCAAACCCTTTAAAATTAATTTCTTTTAAAGCGATATTAAGTGTTGTACGGTTTAGGGCTTCGATGTTTATTTTTACAGAGCCACCTTTTACAGCGTAAGGGTTATTGGCTCTGGCTTCCAGGAAAAGTCCGGCGCATTGGGCAATAATAGCCTTTATTTCTTTGATTTTTTGAACCCTCCAGTGTTGGTCTTCCAGGTTTAAAATTAATTGATAGGCTTTTAATAATTCGGGTACAGAGGCTCCGGGTTTGTTAAAATTAAATTCTGTTTCTACCTTATGTAATATATCACCTATGGCTTTTCCGCCTTTTATACGTGTCCAAGTGGTATTAATACCATCGAAAGGGTTGGACATGTCTTTGAGTTTATCACCTTTTAGGAGTTCTAAATAGTGGGTTCTGTTTCCCCGAGTACCTATCATACCAAAGCCTTGCGATTTGTGCATGCTCCGGCTTAATGCCGAAATTTCACCGTTTGACAAACCTGTGGCGGGATAAAAGGTGCCACTTTCTATTTGAACTAAATTGGATTTATCGGATTTTTCAAATTCTTCTCTATTGCCAAAACGTCTCCAATTCGAATTAAAAAAAATACGTTTTACTTGCCAGGGCTTGATACCTTCTTCAAGATGTTCTGGATAGGCCTTAGCATCACCAACCAGATCAAAGGCTTCGAAGCCAAGCATTGCTGCAGCGGTATGATGCCCATGATTGGATCCCGGGCGCCTGTGATCAGGACCGTTAATAATAATATCGGGCTTATAATTTCTTATAACCCTAACAACATCACTTAATACTTGTTTTTTATCCCATATTTTCAGGGTCTCAGTAGGGTGTTTTGAATAGCCAAAATCGTTGGCGCGGGTAAAAAATTGCTCACCGCCGTCTGTACGTCTGGCCGCCAGGAGTTCTTGGGTGCGAATAACGCCTAATAGTTCTCTTATTTCAGGACCTATAAGATTTTGTCCCCCGTCACCACGGGTTAATGATAAATAAGCCATTCTGGCTTTTACCGTATTGGCCATATACGAAATAAGCCGCGTATCCTCATCGTCGGGGTGAGCGGCTATTAATAAAGCCGTTCCTAAAAAGTTGAGTTTTTTTATAGATTCGTGAATGTTTGAGGCCGAAACTTTAGCGGGTTGTTGGGCAAAAAGAGAACTTGTAAAGACTAGAAACGAAGCCAGTAATAGGGTAGATTTTCGCATTAATAGGTGTTTATGTTTCAATAACAGCCAAATATAATTAAAAATGAAAACCCTTTTTTAGTAGTTGGCTGTACTTTAACATTTGGTTTTATTTTAAAAATTATATTTCTAAAGACCTAATGAATCTCTTAGCACCTCGTCTTTAAGTTTGTTTTTGGTCCAATAGGGCGATCGTATGCTTTTTAGTAATGTCGCCTTGGTAGTCATCTCTTTGGCATTTTTTCCAAAACCACTTTTAAAGGTTTCTGTCCAACCCATTATTTTGTGCGGAAAAGCAGTAGTATAATTAATGTTTAAGCTGCGTTTTAATTCGGGATAATGAATTTGGTATTGACTGGTGTTTTCGTCGATGACCTCTATTTTCATTTTTGCGGTATAGGCTTTTAGGGGCTTGTGCATCATTTGTGTGTATTCAATACCAGGGATAACCTCTGCGGCACCTATAACCAGTTCAGAAGGGTCTACACGCAATTGTATCCAAAGTTCATTTTCCAACCAGGCTTTTTTTATGCTGAATTGTTTGTCTGATAGCCCCTCAAAATAGGTGTGAGAGACAAGATCAAAATCTGCTCTATTATTGAGCTGGGTATAAGAATGGCCACACCATTCTTGTATTGATGACGATACTTTAATAGCGTGCTGCACTTGGCTTAGGGGGTAAAAGGTGCTGGACATTATGGAGTAGGGATAGATGCCGGTATTGAAATTTTTGGTGGCATTAAATTTTAAGACCGATACGCTTTTACCTGATGGTCTATTGGCCTTAACTTGTTCATCAGTTAAAAAGTCTTCGCTAACAAATATAGCTATGGCAGTACCTTTGCGTATTTCGCCATAGCGAGCTTGTTCGAGGCTATAAGAATTGAGCTCGGCGGTGCCGTTGTACCAATAGTCTTTAAATTCCTGACTAAGGTTACGGGGTTCTGAAGCCACGGTGTTTATGTCTGTATTGTTTTCATCTAAAGTTTTACTTTTAAACATAAGTAAAATAATGACCAGTACAGGAATAACGAATATAAACTTCTTATTTAAACGCATTTTGTTTTGAATTTTGGTGTTAAACTAGTAGGATACACCTTGATTAAGGGTTCAATAACAAAATTAAAGCTTAATTAGCTATTGGCAATACACATTAACGTTTTGTAAACAAGATGGGTAGGAGACCCCATGACATTATTATAGGAGCCTTCTAATTTAGTGACGCCAATTATACCTATCCAGTCTTGTATGCCATAGCCTCCAGCCTTATCGTATGGCTTATAGGTATCTATATAATAATAAATTTCAGCATCAGAAAGGGCTTTAAATTCTACCTTGGTAATATCATGTACCGTTTTTTGAAAATTAAGATTCGTAAAGCATACTGAGCTAATGACCTCGTGGGTATCGTCACTCAAAGTTTTTAACATGGCATAGGCCTGGTCTCTATCTTTGGGCTTTCCTAGTGCTTTGTCTTTATACCATACAATGGTGTCGCTGGTAATGAGAAGGTCGTTTGCTTTTAAATTAGTATAAACAGAGGCTTTTAGCTTAGCGAGAAAATCGGTTATATCGCGGTGTTTTAGATTTTCGTCATAAACTTCCTCTACCTCTTTTAACTGTATGCGAAAGTCGAGGTTCATGCCCTTGAGAAATTCATGCCGTCTGGGGGAACCAGAGGCTAAAATAAGGTTGTATTTCTTTAGTCCTTCTAATGCCATTTTTTTAGTATCAAGTAATGAGTATTAACCTGCCTGCCGGCAAGGCAGGGAATTAAGTATCAAGTATTAAGTAATGAGTAGCTAAGTTACTTGGTTATTATGTTACTAAGTTGTTTTGTTATTGAGTAGTATATTTTAAATTAACCATTAACCATTAACCATTAACCATCAACCATTAACCATTAACCATTAACGATCAACAAACAA
>JAESQB010000134.1 GCA_016765375.1 Flavobacteriaceae bacterium
AGGAAAATGAAGAGATTTTTATCATCGAGATAGAAAGCGATAGCTTAAAAACAAAAAAGGATGAGTGAATCTCTTTTTGAAAATTTTAACCCTGTTTCGGCAAAAGCTTGGAAACAGAAAATTCAGGTCGATTTAAAAGGAGAAGATTATAACCAGAATTTAATATGGTCTAGCCCAGAGGGTATTGATGTGCTTCCGTTTTACCACAAGGATCAAATGACAGATAAAGACAGCAGCATTCCCGGACAACCCGATCTGTGGCATGTTTGTCAGGATATCTATATCGATAATGAAATGGTGGCCAACAAGCTTGCATTAAAAGCGCTAGAGGCTGGGGTTGAGAGTATCTGTTTTATTGCTCATAAGCCTTTTGGGATTCCTAAAGTTTTTAAAGGATTGATGACAAATTCTTTAACCTTTTATTTTAGACTCGAATTTTTGTCTGAACCATTTCTTTTAAATTTGACTGCCTATTTAAAAGATTGTAAGGCCTTTATAAATGTTGATATTTTGGGGCAATTGCTAAGTACAGGAAATTGGTTTAGCACAAAATCTCAAGATCATCATGTTTTAAATACTATTCTATTAAAAGCACCCAAAGGTATTTCTGTTTTAGGGGCAGACCTGAGTCATTATCAAAACTCAGGGGCAAATATGGTACAACAATTGGCCTACGGCTTGGGGCATATTAATGAGTATTTTAATCATTGTTATAATAGTGAATCATTAAAGGAAATAATGCAGGATCATAACAATGCTATTTCTGTGTTAAACATAACACTTGCAATAGGTTCTAATTATTTCTTTGAAATTGCCAAGATCAGAGCTTTAAGAAAACTTTATGCACTATTAGCCTCTGAATATGGTTTTAATCCTGAGTGTCATATTTTTGCCAAACCTTCAAAACGCAACAAAACCCTTTACGATTATAATGTTAATATGCTGCGTACTACTACAGAATGTATGAGTGCTGTTTTGGGAGGGGCTAATGTTATTTCGAACCGCGCTTATGACAGCATATACCATAAGAGCAATGCTTTTGCGGAGCGCATTGCTAAAAACCAACTGCTAATTCTTAAAAACGAAAGTTATTTCGATGCTGTTAATAATGCTTCAGATGGCACCTATTATATAGAAAATTTAACAGAGCAATTGGCAGATAAAGCCTTGGTTTTGTTTAAGGACATAGAAGCTAATGGTGGGTTTTTTAAACAGCTTAATAAGGGTGTTATTCAGAGAAAAATAAAGGAGAGTGCGCAACAAGAACAGACGCTTTTTGATAAAGGCGATCTTAAACTTCTGGGAACAAATATGCATGGCAATGAAAATGACCGTATGAAGGATGAATTGGAATTATACCCATTTTTAAAAAATAATAACCGGAAAACAAGTATAGATCCCTTAATAGAAAGACGCCTAGCAGAAACTATTGAACAAAAACGATTAAATAATGAATAATTTTAAACAGACTATTTTTATCATTTTAGCATCAGGCCTACTTTTTAGCAGTTGCCAGAAAAGCATGGATTATAAATTTCAGGATAAGCAGCCTTCTATTTCATGTGATGGTGTAAACCCCGAATTGTTAAAAGAAGCTTTGTATTCTTTTGAAAACGACACATCAAATTTATATACGAGACAGGGTGATATGGTTGATTTAAAATGGGCTTATATGGAGTTTATTTATGTTGGTGCTATGGGTGCAGCACCATATTCAAGAATAGCGTCTGAACACAGTAATATTGTAGTTAATGCCCTGAGTCGTGAAAAAGGACTTTGGTTGAGAACNTCGGATAATAAAATTAAACTTAACTATAACAGCCCCTTAATGCGCTGTTTGNTGGAAAATATTTCATACGCCCCNATAAAGNAAGCTATGGAAAATTTATTAGACGTTAATGCTTTAGAGCCTAATTTANTGGCCTCNATANTTCGNATAAACATTCGCGAAGCCATGAAAGATAAGTACTTNGCCACNTATATAGCTTTAGACATGTATTACAGAAATTTATTAGAGTTAGAAATACTTTTAGAAACCGA
This sequence comes from Flavobacteriaceae bacterium, assembly GCA_016765375.1. GTDB lineage: Bacteria > Bacteroidota > Bacteroidia > Flavobacteriales > Flavobacteriaceae > NORP215. The sequence goes on from JAESQB010000134.1 coordinate 2,041, forward strand.
ATAAGTTTGCGNAAAAACCTTCAACATATTAAGTTTAGTGATTCTGAAAAGGGGTTAAAGAGCCCTTCTTTNAATGTTAAAACCTTTAAAACAGCCGAAGGTATTGAGCTGAAATCAACNTATAATAAAGGCGATATTTCCCATTTAGAACATCTTGATTTTACAGCCGGAATTCCCCCTTTTCTTCGTGGGCCTTATTCAACGATGTATGTGCGTAGGCCATGGACCATTAGGCAATATGCAGGATTTTCGACTGCTGAAGAGAGCAATGCGTTTTACAGACGTAATTTAGCTGCAGGACAGAAAGGACTTTCAGTAGCCTTCGATTTGGCTACACATAGGGGTTATGATAGTGATCATGAGCGCGTTGAAGGTGATGTGGGCAAGGCTGGAGTGGCTATTGATAGTGTGGAGGATATGAAAACGCTTTTTAAAGACATACCTCTTGATAAAATGAGTGTTTCCATGACCATGAACGGTGCTGTATTGCCTATTATGGCATTTTATATAGTGGCTGCTGAGGAACAAGGTGTGGCATTAAGACAATTATCAGGCACGATTCAAAATGATATTTTAAAAGAGTTCATGGTGAGAAACACCTATATCTATCCACCTGAACCCTCGATGAAAATTATTTCTGACATTTTTGAATTCACTTCTAGGCAAATGCCTAAATTTAATTCTATAAGCATTTCGGGTTATCACATTCAAGAAGCGGGAGCCACCTGCGATTTGGAATTGGCCTATACGCTTGCCGACGGCTTGCAATACCTAAAAACAGGCATTAAGGCCGGTTTAGATATTGATGATTTTGCCCCCCGTTTGTCTTTCTTTTGGGGAATTGGTATGAATCATTTCATGGAAATTGCTAANATGCGTGCTGCGCGTATGTTATGGGCTAAACTTATTAAGGGTTTTAANCCTAAAAATNCNAAGTCNCTCGCGCTTAGAACNCANTGNCAAACCAGTGGATGGAGTCTTACNGAGCAAGATCCCTTTAATAATGTAGCCAGAACNTGTATTGAGGCAACGGCTGCAGTATTTGGTGGNACCCANTCATTACATACCAATGCTTTAGATGAGGCCATTGCATTGCCTACAGATTTTTCGGCAAGAATTGCTAGAAACACACAAATTTACTTACAAGAAGAAACCGCTATCACTAAAACGGTAGATCCTTGGGCGGGGAGTTATTATGTTGAAAAATTAACCCACGATATTGCAACAAAAGCATGGGCCCTTATACAAGAAGTTGAAGATTTAGGTGGTATGACTAAGGCTATTGAGGCCGGTATTCCAAAACTTAGAATCGAAGAGGCCGCTGCCAGAAAACAGGCCAGAATAGATAGTGGTCAGGATGTTATTATAGGGGTTAATAAATACCGTCTCGAGAAGGAAGATCCTTTACATATTTTAGATGTTGACAATCAAAAAGTACGTGAGGCTCAAATCCAAGGGTTGAAACAGATTAAAACCTCTAGAAATGATAAAAAGGTAAAGGTAGCTCTGAAGAAAATAAGTGAAGCGGCAGAATCAGGTCGTGAAAATTTATTAGCTTTAGCCGTTGAAGCGGCTCGCGAACGAGCTACTTTAGGTGAAATAAGTGATGCTTTAGAAGCTGTTTTTGGCAGGTATAAAGCCCAAATAAAATCGTTTAGCGGAGTGTATAGCAAGGAAATAAAACAAGATGCCTCTTTTGAAAAAGCCAAGCAAATGGCAGATGATTTTGCTATTTTAGAAGGCCGAAGACCCAGAATTATGATTGCCAAAATGGGACAGGATGGCCATGACCGTGGTGCTAAAGTAGTGGCTACCGGTTATGCCGATGTGGGCTTTGATGTTGACATAGGGCCTTTGTTTCAAACCCCAAGCGAAGCTGCCAAACAAGCTGTAGAAAACGATGTGCATATACTTGGCGTGTCTTCACTTGCTGCAGGTCATAAAACCCTTGTGCCTAAAGTTATTGAACACTTAAAAGCCCTTGGTCGTGACGATATTATGGTTATTGTAGGTGGGGTGATTCCGGTACAAGATTATCAGTTTCTTTTTGATGCCGGTGCATTGGCAGTGTATGGCCCTGGTACTAAAATTAGTGATGCCGCTATCGAAATGCTTCAAATTCTCATAGATTCTGTAGCGTAAAATAAAAAATCTTCTCGATAGCTTTTTCTTAGCCTTATCAATAAATTTATCTTGGGTTCATTTTTTTAATTGAAAATTCAAAATATAATAGTGACCATTATTATTAATTTCAGTCAAACGGTTAAAGCTGTTTTTAATCCGAAGTGTTAAAAATTAATTGTTAAAGTTAAATTACTGATAGAATTCTTAAATTAATANCCTTATATTGTGTTGATTGATAATTCTTTAAAATGAATAANTTGTAATTTTTCAATTAAAGGGTTATAAGCCTAGTATCAAATCTCCATTTTATTTATCATCTGGATCTTAATTGAATCAAAGATGGTTTTTTATTGTTTAATTTAATTATACGTTATGAGTAAAAAAACTTTTAAAATGGCGTTTTTGTTTTTTTTAGCCATCAACACATCGCTCTTTTCACAAGGCGATATTCAAAAAAACACCCCAAAAACACAAGTATCAAATATTCCAATAGATTCTAATGTGAAAATTGGGAAACTCTCAAATGGTCTTACCTATTATATCAGAAATAATGGTAAGCCAGAAGATAAAGTAGAATTACGCCTTGTGGTAAATGCGGGTTCTGTTTTAGAAGANGATAGTCAATTGGGATTGGCTCATTTTATGGAACATATGAATTTTAATGGCACCAAGAATTTTCAAAAAAACGAATTGGTAGATTACCTGCAAAGTATAGGGGTGAAATTTGGTGCCGATCTCAATGCTTATACCAGTTTTGATGAAACGGTTTATATTTTACCCATCCCTAGTGATGACCCTGAAAAATTAGAAAAGGGTTTCCAGATCTTGGAGGATTGGGCACATAATGCCACCCTAAAAGATATGGCTATTGACGAAGAACGCGGTGTGGTTTTAGAAGAATACCGCTTAGGTTTAGGGCCTGATAAGCGCATGATGCAGGAGTATTTGCCCAAGTTAATGTACGGTTCAAAATATGCCGAACGACTTCCGATAGGTACTAAAAAGGTGTTGGAGAATTTTAAGTATGACGATGTAAGACGGTTTTATAAGGATTGGTATCGACCCGACCTAATGGCTGTAATAGCAGTTGGCGATCTAGAGGTTGAGGTTTTAGAGGCCAAGATAAAACAGCATTTTGGTGGTATAACTAAAATCGAAAATGCAAAAAAAAGACCCTCTTTCGATTTGCCGAATCATCAAGAAACTTTTGTGAGCATTGCTTCAGATAAAGACGCTCCCTTTAGTCAAGTACAAATTATGTATAAAGACCGGTATCAAGCTCCGAAAATAGAGACGGTAATGGATTTTAGAGATCAATTGATTAGAAATTTATTTTCAACTATGATCAACAATCGCTTAAAAGAATTGACCAACGCGCCCAAACCCCCATTTATTTTTGGATTTTCATTTTATAGCAACACTTTTGCTCGAAGTAAAAATGCTTACCAAAGTTTTGCTTATACTAGTGAGACAGGACAAATGGATGCCCTTAAAGCCCTTTTAGAAGAAAATGAACGCGTTAACCGCCATGGCTTTCAGGCTGGTGAATTTGAGCGTGCCAAAATTAGTTTACTGGCTGAACTCGAAAAACAATTTAACGATCGTGATAAGCAAGAAAGTGGACAAATTATTGGGGCATATGTGAGNCATTACCTCCAGAAGACCCCTATTCCTGGAATACAATGGCGTTTTATGGCAACTAGCCAATTGTTAAACACAATAAAAATTGAAGAGATTAACGCCCTTATAAAGTTATTTATCCATGACGACAATCGTGTTATTATTTTAACCGGACCAGAGAAAGACGGTTTAAAAAAAGTAACTGAAGCCGAAGTGTTGAGCCTTTTAGAAACCGTGAAAACTTCAGAGTTAGAAGCGTATAAAGATGAAGAAGTTAGGGCAGATCTAGTAGAGACCCTTTTGCCTCAGGGAAAAGTCTCTAAAACTGAGAACAATGCAAGTGTTGGAACAACCACCTTAACCCTTAGNAATGGCGCAAAATTAACCTATAAAAAAACAGATTTTAAAAACGATGAGATCTTGTTTGAAGCCTTTAGTTTTGGAGGTTCTAGCCTGTATTCAGATCAGGATTTTATGGCGACGGCTCACGCTAATGGTGGTCTTTCAGAAGCCGGTATTGGGGGACTGTCTAAAACCGATCTGGCTAAAATGTTGAGTGGTAAAATAGTGAGGGTAAGCCCTAGCATTCAGGGATTAACAGAACGGTTTAATGGGCAAGTTGCGCCTAAAGATATAGAGACCCTCTTCCAAATGGTGTATTTNTATTTNACCGATTTAAATAAAGACGATGAAGCGTTTCAATCTTTTATAAACAAACAAAAAGGATTTTTAGGCAATGTCTTGTCTATGCCACAGTTCTTTTTTCAAATTGAANTAAACAAATATANAAACGATGGGAATTCTAGGTTTTCTGGTTTCCCAACACCAGAAAAATTAGATAATGCTAATTATAATCTGGCATATAAAAAATACAAAGAGCGGTTTGCTGATGCCGGCGATTTCCATTTTTATTTTGTAGGCAATGTCGATGAGACTCAAATTAAAACATTAGCCGAAAAATACATTGCATCGCTGCCAAGTACAAATTCTAAAGAAATCTATAAGGTCACAACTTTTAGAGAAAAAGACAGCTATGTGAAAAAGGTTTTTAATAAAGGAAAAGATCCTAAAAGTCAAGTCACTATAAGTTGGATAGAGGATGATCTAGAATATTCTTCTGAGAAAAAACTTCATTTTGAGGCTTTAGGTGAAATTTTAACCATAAAGTTGATTGAAAAACTCCGTGAAGAAGAAGGCGGGGTTTATGGTGTAGGTGCCAGGGGTAGTTTTAGAAAACTATCCTACCCAGGGATTGAGTTTACTATTAGTTTTCCCTGTGGTCCTGAAAATGTTGACAAACTTGTGGCGGCTGCACTTGCAGAAGTAGAAAAAATAAAAAAAGAAGGCCCTAGCGCTAAAGACCTCGCCAAGATAAAAGAAACCTATATGTTGCAATACAAAGAAGACATAAAGACTAACAAATATTGGTTGAGTGCTTTGGTAAGATCTGGAGTAGAAAATGAGGAGAGCGGTAACTTTTTGTCAAGAGAAAAGCAAGTGAGTGCCCTAACGGCTAAAGGCATTCAAGAGGTAGCCAATGAATTTTTAGATAAAAATTACTTATTAGCCATATTAATGCCTGAAGAATAAAAAAATCAATTTTATTGAAAAAAGCGGTCCGCCTAAGGCGGACCGCTTTTTTTATGCGTTTATGTTAATAAATAGAATTTGATTTAAGTTTTACGAAACCATAGATGAAACAAAGCGATTTACTTCTGCGTTTTAGTGTTTAAATGATATTATTCTTCTCTAGTAAAATTCATGCTAAACTCGTAAGTCTTTATAATGCCATTAATTTCTACACTACCCTCATCCTTAATAACAAATGTATTATCCGTTATGGAAAAAATTTTTCCCTCAAAGACAAATTGTCCATCTTCAAAAACTTCTTCTTCGGTTATGCCATTAAAAATTTCGGTATAACTAAATTCTATGATGGTTAATATGCCTTCTTCTTCATTATATGCCCAGTTTCCTTTGCTTTCAAAAAAGGATTCTGAACTTATAAGTTCAACGGTGCAGTCCTGTTCAAAAAGTTCATGGTCTAACCTGATTTCATTAGCAGTTACACTGTAAACATAGGTGCCATCCCCATTAATCACGACGCTATTTGCTGTAATGGTTTCGCATTCTTCAAAAGTAATTTCATCTTGAGTGCTAGAGCACAAATAGGATTCCATTTCACAATGCTCTTCGTTGAGCCTGATGGTTTCTGTTTCTGTAACGCCATTATAGGTTTCTGTATATGTTATTTCTTCTAAATTCCATGTTCCTATTAATGCTTCATTACCTCCCCAACTTTCTACTTGCACACATACCTCTATGGGTTCACTTATATTGCCCTCGTCGTCGTAAACACAAAAGATGCCACAAAATGTACCTGGGGGAATATTAGCCGAAAAATCAACATTTATAATTGTAGTTTCATTGGTATTAAGAATATTACTAGCTGTAAATTGTTTTTTTGCAAAGGAAAATGTATTCGTGTTTTGTTTTAAACTATTTTCCTCATCACCAAATGCAGAAGCAGGGATATTATAAAAGCTATTTGCTTTGGTTCCGTCAGTAGAGACAATTTGCAAGTATACACCTGCAATAGGTGTTGTTGTGTTTAATTTAATTTGTACTCCAGTAGATTGAAAACCTGACTGTTCCTCGGTACTTGTGGTAAAACTAAGATTTCCAGTAGGTAATGGAGGATTGCCAGTTACTTTTGTAGCGCCACTAATTATAATGTTATTGCTAACAGTATCAGGATCTAAAACGGTTTTTTCTAATGCGTTAATTGCTTCGTCTGAACTAATAAAAATTGATGTAGGATCATCGTCATTATTACATGCTGTAAAAAAAAGCATTATAATAAGAATAAAAGGTAAAGATTTCATGGAGGTTGATTTTTTAGATTAAGGAAGCTTTAAAATTATGATATTTTTATGTAATAACCATATAAAATATTGATTTTTAATGAAATAGATGTTAATTCTATAAGGTATTCTAATTTTGTTGTCATTTATAAATACTTCTAAATAAATATTAAACTGTTTTAGAAGTATTTGATCTTTCACTG
>JAESQB010000135.1 GCA_016765375.1 Flavobacteriaceae bacterium
CGTCAATAGCGCCTTGGTCTATACTGCCATCTTGGTTTAAAGCCACGTATTTATAATTGTAAAAGCCCTGCTTAAACAATCTTTTTAGCAGATAGCGGTTAGAGGTTTCGTCGTATTTTAGGCGGCTGCTCTCGTTTGGGGTATAGTTATTAAAATTGCCATAAATGTAAATGGCTTTTNCGTCCAGTTCCTCATGGTTTTCTANGGCAAAATGCANCCAGGCGTAATCGGCCTCTATAGCAGAATTTTCNGCGTCGATATTGCGCACCACAAAGTTTCCGTTNATATCCGGAAAATAGGTATAGGGGCGTCTCGCGCGGTAATAGTCTGTAAACAGATAATTGTGGTAGAGCTCTTGAACTTCTATACGTCTAATGCTCGAGGTGGCAGCGCGTATAGCCTTATTGTCAAAATTTAAATATTCGTTACTCGCCCAAAAATCGGCTTCGGCATCGTATTTGTAAATGAGTTTCCGGCCTATGGTGTATTGGGGTTTAAGATTGGTGATGGCGTTTTGAAGGCTGTTGTTTTGCAAAACCACGGTCTTGACACTTTGCTTGGGATTGATTAAATTTTTCTCGGCTGCGTCTATGGTAAACTGTATAACTTGTTTATAATCGATGTCTTGAATTTGCCTTGCACGTTTAATATAAACCTGCACGCCCACTTCGGGTGTGTAGATCATAAATTTTCTGGAAAATACGGGTTCATCATCGGCATCAAAAATGGAGAGCATATAATTACCGCTCTTGGTAATGGCACGGGTATCTTGATTGGGAATATTTAAACTATAATTGGTGTATATTTGTAGGGTATTGAATGAATTTTCATAAGTGCGAATACGAATATTATCTAAGCCTACCAGGTATTCAGATTTGGATAAATTGGAAGGGGTCCAATCAAAATTACAATGGGTGATGGTATAGTAAAAATCGGCTTCCTCACCATTTAAAGCGTCAAACGATAGTGATAATGGATCGCCAAGTTTAATTATGGGCAATTGGGCTTCAGGGGTGTCTCCCTTAAAACTTATGGTCTTAATATGCTGTGGTTCTTGAATTTCTACAAGCTGTTGTGCCATGCCTCTGAGTGGACATAAAATAAAAACAAAAAAGCAAAGCAGTCTGTAAATCATAAGGCGAATAAATATAGGGCTAAAGATAATCAAATTTCATTCCTCAATTTTTGTGGTTAGGAGTGGGTGAGTTTATGAGTGGATGAGTTAATGAGTTAATAAGTTAATGAGTTGTTGAGTTTGTTGATTATTTAATTTCACCAACTACCAACTATTTACCATTAAATTAAAGGGATACGAAATCAATTATTTAGAATGATTATAAATATGATATCAATGAAACAATAGGTTTAAAACAGTGCCCAATACTAGTGGTAAAATTCGTAAATTTGCTCGATTTTTCAAACAAAAACTTTTAAGATACGTGTCCTATGTCAAAAGACATTAGAGTAAAAAAAGGTCTTAACATTCGATTAAAAGGGGAGGCTCAGGAANAGATTTCTGAAGCTTCTAGATCGAAAACGTATGTAATAAGACCTTCAGATTTTCATCTGATCACCCCTAAAATGGTTGTCAAAGAAGGCGCAAAGCTCATAGCCGGCGATGTGATCTTTCATTCCAAAGACAACGCTTCAATTAAATTTCTTTCTCCTGTTAGCGGAACCCTTTCTGAAATAAAAAGGGGCGAAAGGCGTGTTATCACAGCGCTTGTTATAGAAGCCGACAAGGAAGATACTTATGTTGATTTTGGAAAGGTAGATTCCGAAAAGATGGATGCTTCAGCTATAAAACAACATCTGTTAGATTCAGGTTGTTGGCCTTTTATCAAACAACGTCCTTATGATGTTATTGCAAATCCCGATNCCAGCCCTAAGGCTATTTTTATTTCGGGACATGCCAGTGCACCTTTAGCCGCTAATTACAACTTCACCNTAGCTGGGAANGAAGCCGAATTACAGGCTGCTGTAAATGCATTAGGAAAGCTAACCGANGGAAAGGTACATGTGTCTGTTGGACAAGATGCCATCTCAGCATTATCAAATGTACAAGGCATCACTTTGCATAAGGTCTCTGGGCCACACCCTTCGGGCAATGTAGGCACCTTGATCAATAAAATAGATCCCGTTAATAAAGGCGAAGTGGTTTGGACCATAACACCTCAAGACTTAGTGATCATTGGTGAGTTATTGCTCACCGGAAAATTTAATGCTGAACGCGTGGTTGCCTTAGCCGGTTCTTCGGTAGAGAATCCGCAGTATTTCAGCTGTAAGATAGGCGCAGAAGCATCTAGCCTTACTGACCAAGCCAAACTTAATGAAACCAATGTGAGGGTGATAAGCGGAAACGTATTATCTGGAACAAGCATTGGCGCCGATGGGCATTTAGGCTATTATAACAATACCATAAGTGTGATACCTGAAGGCGACGATTACGAACTTTTCGGATGGAACAAACCTGTCTTTAATAAAGTATCCACCTCCAGAGCATTGACCTTTTCTTGGTTATTTCCGAAGAAAGAATACGCTTTAAACACCAATACCAATGGCGAGCATCGCGCTTTTGTGGTCACTGGCAATTACGNAGAGGTATTTCCTTTAGATATCATTCCCATGCGCATATTAAAGGCATGTATGGTACAAGACCTGGACGAAATGGAGCAATTGGGCATGTATGAAGTAGCGCCCGAAGATTTTGCTTTAACCGAGTTTGTATGCGTCTCAAAACAGCCCCATCANGATATTATTAGAAAAGGGTTGGATTTAATGTATAAAGAAATAGGATAATAATGGCTTTAAAAGATAAATTACATACCCTTAAAGAAAAATACAAAGGCACAAATATGGCGCCTGCATTTAATGCCATTCACACCTTTTTGTATTCCCCTAACGATACCACTAAGGGCGGAACTCATATAAAAGCGGCAGACGATTTAAAGCGTACCATGAACATCGTGATCATGTCTTTAATTCCTTGTTTGCTTTTTGGAATGTTTAATGCCGGCTACCAACACTATGCAGCTATTAATGGTTTTCCGAGCAATTTTTCATTAGTTGATCACTTTTTAACCTGGGAAAATTTTAGCTTAGGCNTGTTTAAAATACTTCCGCTATTAGCCATATCCTACGGGGTAGGTCTTGGTGTGGAGTTCTTGTTTGCGGTTATTAAAGGCCATGAAGTAGAAGAAGGCTTTTTGGTAACCGGAATGTTGGTGCCTCTTATCGTGCCTATAGACATACCATTATGGATGCTTACCGTAGCCGTTGTTTTTGGAGTGGTAATCGGGAAAGAAGTTTTTGGAGGTACGGGCATGAACATNTTAAANCCGGCCTTAACCATTCGNGCCTTCTTGTTTTTTGCTTATCCCACATGGATGAGTGGCGACAAGGTTTGGGTNCACGGTGCCGTAGAAAGAGATAACGAAATTATAGGAGGCGCAACATTAGATGCCATCTCGGGTGAAACCATTCTGGGAAGCATGGCACAGCTTAAAGAGTACAGTTATTCTNTATGGGATATGTTTTACGGCTTTATNCCGGGATCGGTAGGTGAGACCTCAACCTTGCTNATTATTCTCGGCGCTTTATTTTTAATATTAACGAAAATTGGAAGCTGGCGCATCATGTTAAGCGGCGTATTAGGNGCTTTNGTTATGGGCTTGATTTTTAATCAAGTTGCCCCTTTTATGGAAGGCACTCCNTTTTTTGCCCTNATGGATCTTGAATTNTGGCAGCATCTCTTATTAGGAGGCTTTGCTTTTGGTATTGTGTTTATGGCCACCGATCCGGTGAGTGCCTCACAAACCAATAGAGGGAAATGGGTTTACGGTTTCTTAATAGGCATGATCTCTATTTTAATTAGAGTATTTAACCCCGCCTATCCAGAAGGTGTTATGCTGGCCATCTTATTGATGAACGTATTTGCCCCAACCATCGATCACTATGTGGTACAAGGCAATATCAAGAATAGAATGAAACGATTAAAAGCTAAAACCACTTAGTTATGGCGATAAATACAGATAAAAACTCATATACCATTTTATTTTCAGTAATCATGGTATTGGTGGTTGGCACACTCTTAGCGGGCATATCTCAGGTGTTNAAACCTACTATTGATGCTAACAAGGAAATAGAGAAAATGCAAAACATCTTGTTTGCGATGGGTATTACCGATACTGAAGATAGCAACGAATTTGTTCCAGCCAATGAAGTAGAAGCCATATTCGAAAAATATATAGGCGACCAACTTTATATTGTAAAAGGGGCTGAGGCTACAAAATCTTCGGAAGCTTTTAAAATAGAAGTAAAAACCGAAGGCGATATGGTAAAACAAGATGCCAATTACCAAAGAAAAATGCCTCTGTTTATAGGCGAAAAGGAAGGTGATAAATTTTATATAGTACCCGTGAGAGGCAACGGATTATGGGATGCTATTTGGGGTTATATTGCACTAGACAAGAATCTAGTAGTTCAAGGAGCTTTCTTCGATCATAAAGCAGAAACCCCCGGGTTAGGTGCTAATATAAAAGAACCATTCTTTAGAGACGATTTTGCAGGAGAAAAGATTTTTGACGCTTCTGGAAAGTTTAAGGGTATTGCCGTTATAAAAGGCAATGGCGATCCTAAAAATTTAAGGAAAGACGATAATGCTGTAGATGCCATGGCCGGTGCCACGATTACCGGAAATGGGGTGACTACAATGATAAAAAAAGGATTAAAGATGTATTTGCCATACTTTGAAACAATAAAAACAGCCGAGTAATTATGGGAATGTCAAAGAAAAGTAAAAAGTTATTATTAGATCCCTTAACCGATAACAACCCGATCACCATTCAGATTCTTGGAATTTGTTCGGCCTTGGCCATTACGGCACAATTAAAACCAGCCATTGTTATGGCCCTCTCAGTAGTTTTTGTTTTGGGTGTGGGTAATGTGTTGGTTTCGATGTTGCGGAACGTGATTCCTTCAAAAATTAGAATCATCGTGCAACTTATTATTGTTGCTACCTTGGTAATTATTGTAGATCAGGTGTTGAAAGCTTATGCCTATACCTTGAGTAAGGAACTCTCGGTGTTTATTGGTTTAATTATTACCAACTGTATTATTATGGGGCGTTTTGAGGCTTTTGCCTTGGCCAATAAGCCTTGGCCATCGTTTTTAGATGGTATAGGAAATGCAGCAGGATATGGCGTAATACTCATTATTGTGGCCTTTTTTAGAGAGTTATTGGGCTCGGGAACATTATTGGGCTTTGAATTATTTGGAAATGCCGTAGATAAAACCGGAATCTATGCCTATGGCTACGAAAACAACGGCTTTATGGTGTTACCACCTATGGCTTTAATTGTTGTAGGCCTTATTATTTGGGTGCAACGTAGTAGAAATAGAGAATTGATAGAAGAACATTAAATAGTACTAAGAAAATATGGAATATTTAGAATTATTTTTAAAGTCGATTTTTATAGACAACATGGTATTTGCCTTTTTCTTAGGCATGTGTTCTTACCTTGCGGTTTCTAAAAAGGTAGCTACAGCTGTAGGGCTTGGT
>JAESQB010000136.1 GCA_016765375.1 Flavobacteriaceae bacterium
AAGACACGTCCTGATCATCAAAAATAGATTTCCAAGAAATCCCGCCATCGGTTGTTTTCCATAAGCCGCCAGAAGCCGCACCTATATAACTAATCATAGGATCTCCCGGAACACCGGCAACCGCAATAGCACGATTCCCCTCGGGGCCAATAAAACGAAAGTTTAAATTATCAAAAACGCTATGGTCNNNTTGAGCTGTTANTNTTTGTGAAGCACATAAGCTTACGAGCAANCACAAGTTAAAAAACTTGCTTTTTATATTTGGGAGGGCNTGNTTGATCATAAATGAATTGTTNAATCAAAAAATAAAATTCAAATATAAAGAATGTCGTTTGATAATTTNACTTCAACNTTAAATTCGTAAGTATTTAAGGTTTGCTATAAAAAAACACAATAAGNCTTGCGGATTATTAATAAATCCTTATTTTTGCATCCGATTTAGACCAACCTCTGGCGAAAACCGTGAATGTTGCTTTAAACATAATTTCCAAGAATATAAAACATGGAAGAATTAGTAAAATTTGTTCAGGATGAATTCGTAACTAAAAAAGAATTCCCAAAATTTAGTGCAGGAGATACCATTACTGCATATTATGAAATTAAAGAGGGTAGCAAAACCCGTACTCAGTTCTTTAAAGGTGTTGTTATTCAATTGCGAGGTACAGGAAGTACACTAACCTTCACAATTAGAAAAATGTCGGGAACAGTAGGTGTAGAACGTATTTTCCCTATTAATTTACCAGCCTTACAGAAAATTGAAATNAATAAAGTAGGTAGCGTACGCAGAAAACGTATCTTTTACTTTAGAGGTCTTACCGGTAAAAAAGCCAGAATTAGAGAAAAAAGAAGCTAGTCTTTTTTTAAAACNCATACCAAACAAGCGGCCTCACAAGAGGTCGCTTTTTTTATTAACTATTGTTAANAACTAAAGTTTATAAAATGTTAATAGTTAGCAGCTTACACATCGTGCTGGTTTCATTTTTTAATTTACATTTGAATATCAAAATAACATAACCAAAAGAGGTTATTCTGATTGTGTTACGTATTTTGTATAAAGTAACGTTCTTTATATCATTTTAAACTGGCCAATGTTACGGGGTGATTTTTACAATTGCAACGTGTAGGCAGCAAAAAATGAAGAACCGATTTTTAAAAAAGGGTTTGCAAGGGCAAATCCAATTAAAAAGAGACGTTCTAAAAAGATGAAATTTACGGTGCAAGGGCTAAAAATCTTGCCTTATAATTGAAAATTAACCGGNAACGAAAATCATCTTTAGAAAGCCATATCAAAGTAGCAATACTATTGATATGGCTTTTGCAATTTATATGGGCATAATTAATTTATATAANTATCCATCAATTCATAAAGAATTAACAGTTACANCTTATTAAACTCTAAATAAAGGCTTCTTAAAAATAAGGATCGTTAAAAATTTAAATTCTAACANCCTTATCCTCAGTTTTTAAAACCTGTCACCTGTGATTTTTGTATATTTGCCGCTTTAAACCCGTATTATGTATTAGAAAATCTATTACGCTCCTAAACTACTTCAAAATATAAGGCTGCGCTACATTTTTAAAATTAACCATCCCGCANNTGCGGGATGCTGAATTCTAAAAACGTCATATTTTATTGTAGTTTCAAAGCTCATAACAACATTCAAATACATAATCCGAGTTAAAGCGCAGGGCTGTCATATCACAACCTTCCTTCAATTTTTAAAAAATCACTATGAGTACAATCCCGAAAATTATTTACACCAAAACCGATGAGGCACCAGCCCTGGCAACACAGTCTTTACTTCCTATAGTTAAGGCTTTTACGGGATCTTCGGGCATAGACATCATCACCAAAGACATTTCATTAGCGGCAAGAATTTTATCGGGATTCCCAGAATATTTATCAGAAGACCAACGCGTTAGTGACGCCTTAAGTGAATTGGGCCATATGGTAAAACAGCCCGATGCCAATATTATTAAATTGCCTAATATTAGCGCATCAATACCACAATTAAANGCNGCTATTAAAGAACTTCAAGACAAAGGTTTTGCCATTCCCAATTATCCAGATAACCCAGCAGACGACACTCAAAAGGCNATAAGNGCCACTTATAATAAAGTTAAAGGCTCTGCTGTTAACCCTGTTTTAAGAGAAGGCAATTCTGACCGAAGAGCCCCCAAAGCCGTAAAGAATTTTGCCAAGAAAAACCCGCATAGCATGGGANCNTGGCTTTCCGATTCAAAAACCCACGTGGCCACCATGAGCCAAGGCGACTTCCGTAATAATGAAAAGTCTCTTACTTTAAATAAAGCCNAAAATTTACGCATTGAGTTTGTAAGTCAAGATGGTACGATACGTGTTTTAAAAGAAAAAACGCCGGTACTTATAGGAGAAATTATCGATGCCTCAGTAATGAGCAAAACNGCTTTATTAGAATTTTTAACTACCGAAATCGCNGATGCAAAAGAAAANNACCTNCTTTTTTCNTTNCACCTAAAAGCCACNATGATGAAGGTNTCAGACCCCATCATCTTCGGACATGCNGTAAAAGTCTTTTTTAAAGATATATTCACAANGCACCACGTTATTTTAGATGAATTGGATGTTGATGCCAACAATGGTTTTGGTAACCTTTTAAGCAAGATAGCCGAGCTTCCTCAAGCCCAACGCAATGCCATTGAAGCCGATATAAAAGCCTGTTATACCAATGGCCCCGACTTGGCCATGGTCAATTCAGACAAAGGCATAAGCAACCTTCACGTNCCTAGCGATGTGATCATAGATGCCTCAATGCCAGCCATGATAAGAACTTCAGGGCAAATGTGGAATACCGAAGGGAAAACTCAAGATACCAAAGCGGTTATTCCCGATAGCAGTTATGCAAGCATTTACCAAACTACTATAGACTTCTGTAAAGCCAACGGTGCTTTTGATCCCACAACCATGGGTACTGTGCCCAATGTGGGGCTTATGGCACAAAAAGCCGAAGAGTACGGCTCACACGACAAGACCTTTGAAATTTCAGAAAAAGGA
>JAESQB010000137.1 GCA_016765375.1 Flavobacteriaceae bacterium
GATCGATAATATGAAGTTGCTTTTTGTCTTTATCTATTCTTACTTCAATTTGTGGATTGCCGTAATCAACTTTAGCCTCTCCAATATTGGTAAGGTGTTTTAGTTTTAGTGTTGCATCGGTTGCATTTGAAATTAGTTCTCTTAAAAAAATCTCATGATCGCTATAAAGAAATTTCTTAATTAGCGGGAAAATATTTTCTACCGATACATTTATGTTTCCTTTTGACACATATATAGTTTAGTGTTTAATACTTGCCTAATATCCTAACAAAAAAAATACCATGTTTTAAAAGATGACAAACTGACATTTAGTTTTTTCAACAATAAGCCTAATTTTTATTATGCATGCATAATAATTTGTTAACTTCTGTTTTAATAACCATTAAATTCATAAATTGCATGAGCTACAGAAAAGTAACGGTTTTAAATTAAAAGCACAACTGTTATTTAATAATAATAAACATTAAACCTATGTATAATTCTAGAATAATTGGATTGGGAACTTATCTTCCTGATAATGTAATCACTAATGATGATTTAAGTAAGTTGATGGATACAAATGATGCTTGGATTCAGGAACGTACAGGTATTAAAGAACGGCGATGGGTAAAGCCTGGCAGTGATGACACTACGTCTACAATGGGTTTAAAGGCCGCTAAAGTTGCTATAGAGCGGGCAGGGATTGATAAAGACGATATAGATTTTATAATATTTGCGACTTTGAGTCCCGATTATTATTTTCCTGGTCCTGGAGTACAAGTGCAAAAAGCATTAGGTATTAAAACGGTAGGAGCTTTGGATGTGAGAAATCAATGTACTGGTTTTTTATATGCCCTATCGGTGGCCGATCAGTTTATTAAAACAGGAATGTATAAAAACATTCTGGTTATTGGTTCTGAATTACATTCTCATGGTTTAGATAAAACCACACGTGGCAGAGGCGTTTCTGTGATTTTTGGTGATGGGGCAGGAGCGGCTATTTTATCTCGAGAAGAGGATAATTCAAGGGGAATCCTATCAACACATTTGCATTCGGAGGGTGAGCACGCCGAAGAGCTAACCGTATTAGCACCTAGTATGGGGGCTATGCGTTGGGTAACCGATATTATTAAGGAAAACGACCCTGATGATACTTCATATATGCCTTATATGAATGGTCCTTTTGTTTTTAAAAATGCTGTTGTTAGGTTTTCTGAAGTGATTAAAGAAGGATTGAAAGCCAATGATCTGTATATAAAGGATATAGACATGCTAATACCGCATCAAGCCAATTTGAGAATATCTCAGTTTATTCAGAAAAAATTTGGCTTGTCAGACGATCAGGTGTATAATAATATTCAGAAGTATGGTAATACTACTGCGGCATCTGTTCCCATTGCTTTAACCGAAGCTTGGGAATTGGGTAAAATAAAAGAAGGCGACACTGTAGTATTGGCAGCTTTTGGTAGTGGCTTTACTTGGGGTTCTGTAGTGATGAAATGGTAAATTAGGTTTTAAAAATACAAGAGCCGCTCCTTGGAGCGGCTCATTTAAGATTTTACCGTTTAGTTATTAGGTTTTAGATAATCAAATTCATTATAAACTGTAATCTCTTTAGTAGAAATTTATCTGTAAAAATAAATCAATTTAAAAGTAATAAATATTTGATATTTGAACAAATTATTTATATGTTTTTTACAGGGTGATTTTTGTTTTAATTTATCCTTGTTATATTTAATGAAATGGGTATTTTATTTTTAGCTTAAAAAAAATGAGCCGCTCTAGGAGCGACTCATTTAAGATTTTACCGTTTAGTTTTCTAGGTTTCGGATAATTAAATAAATTATAAACTGTATCATCTTTAGTGTATAAAATATTATGAAGTAAAAATAGTGCCAAAATTCCAGTTGGTATCAATTTTAACTTATAAATAACATTTATAAGAGTTTAAAGCAGCTGTTTTTTCATTTCACAATTCCGTATGTTCTGGATAAAAAATAATGGTNGCTTATATGTNATNTTATACTGAACTTAACTCTGGCTATATTCAAAAAAAACAATGAGCCACTCTAGGAGTGGCTCATCTAAAATTTTACAAGTTTAGTTTATAGGTTTCGATAATTAATAAATTTTAAACTGTAAAACATCTTTAGCATACTATTAAACGTATAAATCATCTATAAATTACAGTAAATCAAAATTTTAACGTATAAATAACGTTTTTTAATCGTTAAAAGAACCCGCCTCCACGTTGTTCGTCATTTCGTCTGCGTTTACGTGATTTAGCTCTGTATTTCCCGCCACCAAAACGGTAAGAAAGTCCTACATGAACGGTGTTGCTTTCAAAATTAAACCTGAGATCCTGTCTAAAAGGGCTAGCTACATAGCCTCTTATCTTCATAGAATTAAAAATATCATTATAATTAAGGCTAAAACTGCCTTTNCCATCCCAAAGTTTATANCGCATTCCTAAATTAACCATAGACATACTTTTGATGTTAAATTGTAAAGTTTTTTCTTCTCCTCGAAATAATCCAAAAATTGTANAGTTTANTTTTTTATTTACTTTAAAATTACTGGTTATTCGACCTCCTAATTTGGTGTTGTCAACTTCAGTAGTTATGCTTTTAATGTCACCCTCTTGTGGATTTATAATACTAGGATCAATAGATTCAATAAATCCTTTTTGTGTTTGATTATAAAAATCTAAACTTGCATTGGCGCTCCACCATTTGGTTATTTTATAATTTGCAGAAAGTTCTAAACCAAAGGCATCGGTATCATCAAAGTTATCATGGGTAAGGTTTAAACGATTTAAATCTGTACGATCAACAAAAATGCCTTGTTGAATTTCATTTTGTATAGCGCGATAAAAAATCCCCGCCGTAATACTACCGCCTTTAATTTTTCTGGTATAATTAAATTCAACTGAATTGGTAAATTGAGGCTTTAAATTCATATTCCCGGTTTGAGAAAGCAAAGGTGTACTAAATTGCCGAATAGGATTTACCTGACCTATGCCTGGGCGATCAACACGACGGCTATAACTAANTTGGAATTGGTTTTNTTCACTGGGATTATAGGTGATAAATACTGAGGGATAAACTTCGGTATAATCATTCTCAAAGCGTATAGGCGTTGTGATGTTTGTCAATAAATTAGTTTCTAAAGCTAGAGCGTTAACCGTTACATTCTCAAAACGTAGGCCAACTTGATAACTCCATTTTTCGAAATTTTTACTATAGCTAGCATAAGCTGAATAAATATCGCGACTATAATCAAATAATGTTCTAGGTCTAGGTATTAAAACACCTTCTTGATTGAAAGCAAGCCCATTAGACGAAAAATTAATTTCTGAATCAAATAAACGTGCCTGAGCTCCTAATTCGAGTTTGCTATTCTCGGTAAGGGGATTTACATAATCTAAATCAATTGTGAGACGGTCACGTTGAGTATCAATAATATCTTTAGAATTGGGGATGGTTGAAGCGCCTGAATTTATGAAACTGGAGTTTTCATCTTGCTGATACATATTATAATCGGCCTCCAATTCAATATTATGCCCTTCTTTTTTAAAATCCAGTTTATAGTCAAAATTGTATTGTGAGGTAGTATTGTCAAATTCGGCAGTTGCATCTTGAATTTGGTTTAAAGCAGGATTATTATTAAAACGAACATCAGTTCTGAAAATAACATCACTTACATTAATGTTTTGATTGGTAAATAATGAAATGGTGTTTTTGTCATTTAAATAAAAATCAACACCCACTTTAAAAGTATTGGTTTGCCGCTTGTTAAAAATATCAACAATTTGATTTATACCTTGTTCGGTTCTTAGTAATGCCCCATATTGTAGGTTTCTAGACGTATTATTATTGTAATTTCCGTAGAAATTAAATTTTCTAGAGCGGTAGTTTAAGTTGACGCCTCCTGTAAATTTAGGTTCTTTTTCATATGTAAGACCTGTACTCAAATTACCATTAAAGCCCACGTTAGTGTTCTTGTGTAATATAATATTGATGATGCCGCTCATGCCTTCGGGATTGTATTTTGCCGATGGATTAGTAATCAATTCAATTTTTTTAATAGAGCTTGAAGGAATTTGCTTGAGCAAATCGGCCGATGGGATGTTCGAGAGTTTGCCATCTATCATAACCTGTACATTGGTATTGCCTCTAAGAGCTACTGCCCCGCTTTGTTGGTCAATACTTACAGAAGGCAAATTGTTCATGATGTCTGAGGCTGTAGGACCNGAGGTNGTTAAGTCCTTCCCTACATTAATNACCTTNCGATCTACCTTTTGTTCAATGGTTGTNCGTTCGGCNATTACAGTTACTTCTTCTAATGATTCAATATCTTCTTCTAAGGCAATGGTTTCAAGGTTTATGGAAGTTTGCGTTTTTGAAATTTCAATTTCCGAAGTATAGGTTTTGTAACCAATGTATTGAATGCTAATTGAATTTTTACCTTCTGGAATACCGCTTACTTTAAAGTTTCCTTTATCATCGGTAATGCTTCCGGTTATAATCTGTCCGTTTAGGTCTTTAACAGCCACTGTAACGTAAGGGATTCCTTCGTTGAGGACTTTGTCTATAACTGTTCCAGAAATGCTGCCCGTTATTTTAGCAGGAGGTGCTGTTTGGGCTTGTAATGCCATACTGGTAAATACCAGCATGCAAAATGCAATGAGGTGTTTCATTTTTTGATTGATTTTGAAATTAAAACTTATGTTATGTAATTCTCGAAGCGTGATCAAGACTTCTGAAAAAGAGAATTACCTAATAGACGAGCGAAAGCGTTTTTCGTTACAAAACGAATTATTTNTTAACCCGATTTATGTATTAGAATGTTGTGATGAGCTTTGAAANTACAATAAAATATTACATTTTATAAAATTCAGCATAGCACCGCTATGGTTAATCTTAAAAATGTAGAGGAACGATATATTTTGCAGTAATTTCAGAGCGTAATAGATTTTCTAATGCATAAAGCGGATTTAACGTTTAAAAGATNTTTTTAAATAACAAACCCGAAGACTAGCTTCGGGTTTGCTTGCTTTACCGCACTTTATTAACACTAACCATCAACGTAAAATTTAAGGCAGTAAAGCAGGAAATATTTCTTATAATAAAGACGGAGAAAGTGTCTTTTCGTTACAGTATTTTTCTATTTTAACTTAGTTTTAAGAGGGCAGCATCAGCATATAGAGTTTAGAGTTCAAATAAAATTTACTTGTACCNAAANNCTAACATTANGATTNTTTCTTACGAATCAATAATAAACCAANAAAGGTAATAANACCGTTAANAGGAAGNAGCTCGTAACCAACAANATAGCCGCCAATGGTTTCAGAAGGAATATTTGCTATTAAAACCGTTATTATTACTGAAGCTAAAGCAACTAGCCAAACGTAATTATCTTTTATTTGGTGTTTGGTAAAAATTCCAAAAGCAAANAAACCAAGTAANGGGCCATANGTATATCCGGCTACNGTAAGCAAGCTGTCAATAACATTTGAATTTAGTATGTATTTAAAAATAATGATAACAATTACCAATAAAACACTCATGGCAATATGAACGGTTTTACGAAGCCTTTTTTGATCTTGTTCAGGACGCTTTTCAATNTTCATNAAATCNACACAATACGATGTNGTTAAAGAGGTTAAAGCGCTATCGGCACTGCTATAAGCAGCAGCTATTAATCCAAGCATAAAGGTTATGGCAAGTGTGATTCCTAGGCCACTATTAAGTGCAATTTCGGGAAATAGAAGATCGGTTTTAGGTGTGCCATCCATCAGCGGTATTGCAATATTATTTTGACCTGCATAAATAAACAGTAGTGCTCCTAATAGCATAAATAAAACAGTAACGCCTACCAAAACAAAACTAAAGGAAATCATGTTTTTTTGTGCGTCTTTAAGGTTTTTACAGGTTAGGTTTTTCTGCATCATGTCTTGGTCAAGCCCTGTCATACAAATAGTAATAAACATGCCACCGAGAAATGATTTAATAAAATGATTGCGTTCTAAAAAGCTATCGGTAAAAATAACCTTGCTGTAATCTTTTAATTCATCTGAAGCTAAAAATTCAGAAAAGCTCCAACCCAATTCTTTATTTATAAAATAAATGGATAAACAAACAGCAACAATCATAAAGACTGTTTGGAGTGTATCGGTCCATACTATGGTTTTTATACCACCGCGATTTGTGTAAATCCAAATTAATAAAATAGAAAGTATTACGGTCACTTCAAATGGGACGTTCCAGGCGTCAAATACAAATTGCTGTAGACTATGGCCACTAAAAACAATCTAAATGCTGCGCCTAAAACTCTGGATATAAAAAAGAAAAAGGCGCCCGTTTTATGACTAACTGTTCCAAAACGCTCTAATAAAAATTCGTAGATCGAAGTGACATTGAGCCTGTAATAAATAGGAAGCAATACAAGGGCAACAACAAAATACCCAAATAAATAACCAATAACCACTTGCAGGTAACTAAATTCTGAACCTTCAATCCATCCCGGCACTGAGATAAAGGTGACTCCGGAGAGTGAGGCGCCAACCATCCCAAAAGCCACTATATACCATGGCGACTGTTTACCGGCTTTAAAAAAATCGTCATTACTATCTTTTTTTCCTGTAAAATAAGAAATCAACAAAAGCAGTCCAAAATAGGCTGCAATGAGGATTAGAATTTGTGTAGCGCTCATAAAAATAAAATTACAAGCAGCAAAATACAAATTCTAATCAAATAGGCATTCAGATAGTTCTATAGAGTTTGTCGTAGTATTTGTAAAATAAGCGTTTTAAAATTGTAAATTCGCATAATGGATTTTTCTTCGAAATTGCTTGAAAATGCGGTAAATGAAATGGCTCAATTACCAGGTATAGGTAGGCGTACCGCTTTGCGACTGGTTTTACACATGCTCAAACAACCCTTGAGTCAAACACAAGCTCTTGCCACTAGCTTAACCGAGCTTAGGCAGGGTATAAAATTTTGTGAGAATTGTCATAATGTTTCTGATGTGGCACTTTGTGAGATTTGTGCCAGTGCCAACAGAATAAGCGAACAAATTTGTGTGGTTGAAGATATAAGAGACGTTATGGCTATTGAAAACACCATGCAATACCGTGGGCATTATCATGTTTTAGGAGGTAAAATATCGCCTATGGATGGGATTGGCCCAGGCAATTTAAATATTCAGAGCC
>JAESQB010000004.1 GCA_016765375.1 Flavobacteriaceae bacterium
CTGATGATGCGAGTTCGATTCTCGCTACCCGCTCCAGTTTGGTTGTAAGTTTGGGGCTGGTGTGACCTTGATTGCCCAGGTAGCTCAGGGGTAGAGCACATCCTTGGTAAGGATGAGGTCGCGAGTTCAATTCTCGCCCTGGGCTCCAGTAGTTTGAGCAGGCATTGCGTGCAGTGTTTGTGGTAAATAAGGTTAGTAAAATATTGAGATTGGAAACGGAGTAAAGANATGGCAAAGGAAAAGTTNGAACGNANNAAGCCGCATGTNAACNTNGGNACGATTGGTCANGTNGATCATGGTAANACNACNTTNACNGCTGCAATNACNAANGTTTTGTCTTTAACNGGNGGNGCNGTNTTTAANGATTACGGCGATATTGATGGTGCTCCNGAAGAGCGCGANCGNGGTATTACNATTGCNACNGCGCATGTNGAATATGAAACTGAAGCGCGTCANNANGCNCATGTNGANTGCCCNGGCCATGCNGATTATGTNAAAAACATGATNACNGGTGCNGCNCAGATGGATGGCGGTATCTTGGTTGTTTCTGCTGCTGATGGCCCAATGCCACAGACTCGCGAACACGTTCTTCTTGCTCGTCAGGTAAACGTTCCTCACTTGGTTGTTTATTTGAATAAAGCTGACATGGTTGATGATGAAGAGTTGTTGGAATTGGTTGAAATGGAAGTTCGTGAACTTCTTGACCAGTACGATTTCCCAGGTGATGACACACCAGTGATCATTGGTTCTGCATTGAAAGCCTTGGAAGGCGACCAGTCAGAAATTGGTGAAGCTTCTATCCATCGTTTGATGAAAGCGGTTGATGAATTTATCCCAACACCTGAGCGTGCAATCAATAAAGATTTCTTGATGCCGATTGAAGATGTTTTCTCAATCTCTGGTCGCGGTACTGTTGTGACTGGTCGTGTTGAGGCTGGCATTATTAATGTTGGTGACGAAATTGAAATCGTTGGTATTCGCGATACACAGGTAACGACTTGTACAGGTGTTGAAATGTTCCGTAAGCTGCTCGATCGCGGCGAAGCTGGCGATAACATCGGTGCATTGGTTCGTGGTTTGAAGCGTGAAGATGTTGAGCGTGGTCAAGTATTGGCTAAGCCTGGCTCAATCAACCCACACACAAAATTCAAAGCTGAGGCTTATATTTTGACCAAAGAAGAAGGCGGTCGTCATACACCTTTCTTCAACGGTTATCGTCCTCAGTTTTATTTCCGTACGACAGATGTGACAGGTAATGTTACTTTGCCGAGCGGTACTGAAATGGTTATGCCTGGAGATAATATCTCTATGGATGTTGAATTGATCACTCCGATTGCGATGGATAAAGAGTTACGTTTCGCAATTCGTGAGGGTGGTCGTACGGTCGGCGCTGGCGTCGTTACCGAAATTAGCGAGTAAGGGGAATTAAGTGGCAGCTCAAAGTATTCGAATTCGCCTGAAGGCTTTTGATCATCGTATCCTCGACAAAAGTGCCGAAGATATTGTTGCAACAGCAAAGCGTACAGGTGCTGAAGTACGTGGTCCGATTCCAATTCCGACCCGTATCCGTAAATTTTGCGTGATTCGTTCACCGCATAAATATAAATCATCTCGTGAGCAGTTTGAGATACGTACACATAAACGTTTGTTAGATATCGACAAACCAACACCGCAGACAGTGGATGCTTTGATGAAGCTAAACTTGCCTTCTGGCGTTGATGTCGAAATCAAGCTTTAACGGGAGGCTATCATGAGTGGATTGATCGCCCGTAAAGCGGGTATGACACAGATTTTTACTGAAGATGGTTCGGCTTTGGCTGTAACTGTTTTGAATATTGAAACATGCAAAGTGATTGCGCGTCGCACATCAGATAAAGATGGTTATGATGCCATTCAAGTTGGTTATGGCGCTGCGAAGAAGGCTGAAAGCCGTGCTGTGCAGGGTCATTATGCTAAGCAGGGTCAAGAAGTAATGAGAAGTTTGAAAGAATTTCGTGTTGCATCTGATGCCAGCTATGAATTAGGTCAAACATTGACATCATCTATCTTTGAAGTGGGACAGAAGATTGATGTTGCAGGCACATCGAAAGGTCATGGTTTTGCTGGTGTTATGAAACGTTATGACTTTGCGGGTGGTCGTGCGACCCATGGTGCTGAAAAGGTTCATCGTCAGATGGGTTCTACTGGTCAGTGCCAATGGCCTGGACGTGTATTTCCAGGTAAAAAAATGCCAGGTCATTACGGTAATGTGCGTAAAACTGTGCAGAATTTAGAAATCGTTCGTATTGATGAAGATTCGAACCGTATTCTTGTAAAGGGTGCTGTACCCGGTGCTAAGAATGGTTTGTTAGAGCTTCGTCCAGCGGTTAAGGGAGCATAAGATGGCAGAGATCAATATTGTTGATCAGGCCAACAAAGTGGTCGGTACACGTGAGCTTAGTGCCAGTGTATTTGATGTTGAAGCGGATGCTGGTTTTGTTCACCGTGTGTACTCTTCTTTGGCAAGTGCTCAACGTGCAGGCACATCTAAAGTGAAAGATTGTTCAGAAGTGTCTGGTGGTGGTCGTAAGCCTTGGAAACAAAAAGGCACAGGTCGTGCTCGTCAGGGTTCAACACGTTCAGCGCAATGGCGACACGGTGGTGTTGCACATGGTCCAAATGCAAATACAAGTTTTGCTAGCCGTATCAACCGCAAAGAGCGTCGCAAAGCATTGTGCATGGTTCTTTCCGATGCGGTACGTGAAGGTCGCTTGGTTGTTTTAAATAAATTGGAATTTGCTGAAGTGAAAACAAAAGCATTTATTTCTGTTGCAGACGCATTGTCTATATCATCAGGTTTGTATGTGTTGGGCAAGTCGAACCGTGAGGTTGAGTTGTCGGCGCGTAATATTCCACACACCAAGATTATTCTTGATGGTCAACTTACGATTCATGATTTGTTGAAGTTTGATCGTATTGTGGTGACTGAAGAAGCCTTGGCTAAAATTGAAGGAGGTCTGACATGAGTGCAACATATAAGCATATGAACACACTTCGTCAGCCTGTTATTACTGAAAAGAGCTATATTGCACGTGCTGCATCCAACCAATATGTATTCCGTGTTGCAACGGATGCCAGCAAGGTAGATGTAAAAGCTGCAATTGAAGCAATCTTTGAAGTGCAAGTTGAAAAAGTTCAGGTTATCAATGTGCCAGGCAAAGAAAAACGCCGTGGTGCTCATGTTGGTCGTCGTCCGGGCTATCGTAAGGCAGTGGTTCGCTTGGTTGAGGGTCAGTCTATTGATCCGGAAGAAGAGGCATAAGTCATGGCATTGAAAGCTCTAAAACCAACTACCAATGGTAATCGTGGCCGTGTAGCGGCTGTAAACCCTGATCTTTACAAGGGAAAACCTGAAGCNTCTTTGACTGAAGGTTTGAAGAAAAGTGGTGGACGCAACAACAATGGCCGCATTACATCGCGTCATCGTGGTGGCGGACANAAGCGTTTGTATCGCATGATTGATTTCAAGCGTGACAATCACGGCGTAGAAGGTAAGGTGTCGCGCATTGAATATGATCCGAACCGTACTTCGTACATTGCTTTGGTTGTATTCTCTAATGGTGACAAGCGTTATATCGTTGCTCCACAAGGACTTCGTATTGGTGATTCGATTATGTCGGGTCCTGATGCTGAAATTCGTCCTGGCAATGCTTTGCCTTTATCAAGCATTCGTGTTGGTACGATGCTACACAATGTTGAAATGAAACCTGCTAAAGGTGCCCAAATGGCACGTAGTGCTGGTGTTGGCGTTCAGCTGATGGGTAAGGAAGGTAGTAAAGCTATCTTGAAATTGCCATCTGGTGAGTTTCGCCGCGTTGATATTCGCTGCATGGCAAGTATTGGCGTAGTTGGAAATTCAGATCACTCAAACCGTAAGGTTGGTAAAGCGGGTCGTTCGCGCTGGTTGGGTATTCGCCCATCTGTTCGTGGTGTTGCCATGAACCCAGTGGATCATCCGCATGGTGGTGGTGAAGGACGTACAGCAGGTGGTCGTCATCCGGTAACACCTTGGGGTGTACCAACGAAGGGTCATAAGACNCGTCACAAGAACAAGGCTTCGAATCGTGATATTATTCGTCGCCGTAACCAGAAGTGAGGTAAGGCATGGCGCGTTCCTTAAAGAAGGGTCCATACATTGAGGCCTCTTTGCAGAAGAAAGTTGATGCAGTTAGTGGTAGTGAAAAGAAGAGCGTAATCAAGACTTGGTCTCGTCGCTCGACCATCGCTCCAGATTTTGTAGGCTTGAACTTTGCTGTACATAACGGCAATAAATTCATTCCTGTTTTCGTAACTGAAAACATGGTGGGTCATAAGCTTGGCGAATTTTCTCCAACCCGTACCTTTTATGGTCATGGCGCGGATAAAAAGGCCAGGAGGTAGGTTAAAATGAGCGAAGAAGTACGTGCGCTTCATAAAGATGCGCAAATCAGTGCCCAGAAAGCCCGTTTGATGGCAAATGCTATCCGTGGTTTATCTGTTGACCGTGCCTTGGCTGTATTGATGCTGTCACCAAAGAAATCAGCGCGTTTGTTTGAAAAGGTGTTGAAATCAGCAGTTGCAAATGCAGAGCAGAATAATGGTTTGGATGTTGATAGCCTTTTTGTATCTACGACTCGCGTAGATGAAGGTGCAACATTGAAGCGTTTCCGTCCGAAAGGAATGGGNCGTATGCGNAAGCGTTTCCATCGTCGTAGTCACATTACTGTGGCTGTGTCTGAACGCGGATANAGGGGTTATTCATGGGTCAGAAAGTTAATCCAATTGGTTTCCGTGTCGGCATTACACGCGGTTGGGAATCAATTTGGTATGCAGATAAGAATTTTGGTGAGCAGCTTCGTGAAGATATTAAGCTTCGCAAGTTTGTTAAAGCTCGTCTAAAACATGCACATGTTTCNCGCATTTTGATTGAACGTCCTGCTGGCAAGATCAAGGTAACCATTCATACGGCTCGCCCTGGTGTTGTGATCGGCAAAAAAGGTTCTGAGATTGATGCATTACGCAAATCTTTGTTCGCTGAGTTTGGTCAGGAAGTGCAAGTGTATATTGTTGAGGTTCGCCGGGCTGAAGCTGAAGCTCAGTTGGTAGCTGAAAACATCGCTATGCAGTTGGAGCGTCGTGTTGCTTTCCGTCGTGCGATGAAGCGTGCTGTACAAGGCGCATTGCGCATGGGTGCAAAAGGCGTTCGTATTAACTGTGCAGGTCGTTTGGGCGGTGCAGATATTGCGCGTATGGAATGGTATCGTGAAGGTCGTGTGCCTTTACATANATTGCGTGCAGACATTGATTATGGTTTTACAGAAGCGAAAACCACATATGGAATTATTGGCGTGAAAGTTTGGGTATTNAANGGCGAAAAGCTNGGNNATACNGAAGCTAAAAACGTATAAGCGGGGTTAGTGAGTCATGTTACAACCGAAGAAGATTCGCTGGCGCAAGCATCATAAAGAATTGCAGCGCATTCGTGGTAAAGCGACACGGGGTTCATCATTGAACTTTGGTGATATTGCATTAAAAGCAATGGAGCCTGGTCGTATTACTGCACGTCAGATTGAAGCTGCTCGTATTACGATGACGCGTCACATTAAACGTCAAGGTCGTGTTTGGATTCGCATGTTTCCAGATCTTCCTGTATCAAAAAAACCTGCTGAAGTCCGCATGGGTAAAGGTAAAGGTTCTCCAGAATATTGGGTTGCAGCAGTTCGTGCAGGCCGTATTTTGTATGAGATGAATGGTGTTGATGAAAAGGTAGCTCGTGAAGCATTTGAGCGTGCTGCGGCAAAATTGCCAATCCGCACTAAGATTGTTACGCGTGGAGTTGGACGATGAAAACTGTTGATCTACGTAAATTAGCTGATGCTGAATTGAAAGAGCGTATGGATGAATTGGCTGCAGAGCATATGAAATTGCGCTTTCAA
>JAESQB010000138.1 GCA_016765375.1 Flavobacteriaceae bacterium
TTTTTAAGGAATAAACGTCCATTAATATAATTAAGAACTATGGTGTCATTAACCTCTTGTTTTCTAATTGAGCTTAATATAATTTTCATGTCAAATATAGAGGATGACGCTTTTAAGGTCATTTTTTCTTCGGCAATATCTGACTGGTTATTATTCCCAAATTCATTTTCTAAAGCATCTACAAGTGAATTTAATTTGAAAATAATAGTATCATTTTCAGAGGTAAATCTTAAATCTTGATCTATAAATGCTAAAGTATATTCAACACCTTTTATTTTAAAAGAAATTAATTTATTTCGATCATTATTATAACGATTAAAATCTAAAAAATAATCATAATTACTAATTGAAACTACCTTATTATGCTTAGAAGAATAGGTCCAAGAATTTGATATTGCATAAGAATATTTATGCACATACTTTAGCCCAAGTGTTCTCATAAAAACGTTAGCTTCAGTTAAAAATTTATCCTTACCAATTATAATTTCCGTTAATGAATCCATGTTTTGTTGAAATAACGGTTTGATCTTTGAAAAACCATGGTAATCATCCAGGTAATCTAAAATAGATTTTACTTCATTATGGATAGAATCATTGAGCAACAATTCGTTTGTATTTTCTTCTTTTGAATAAAGTTTAGGCAAACTGTCTGTTTCCCATAATACTTCATTATGGATACGCCCTTTTTTTAGAATAGCGTTTTCTTCTAAAATTTTATGCAGTCTATTTGCTTGACTCTTCTCACTTATTGAGAACATACTCCAGGGGCCAAATGACATTAAAATTAAGATGATGCTTAATGATATGGGAATAAACTTAATGTTGCTTCTTCCCATGGAGAAGTAAAAACAAATTATTGATAACCAAACGCCTAGTAAAACAATTAAATAGCGATTTATGGTAAGCCCATAATCATCAATTCTTATCCAAATAGCGATAAATAAAATAATAATGAGTGGGAATAAGATATAGTAGTAAATACTTGTAAATTTTTTAATCCATGAATTTTCTTTTAAGTTCCCGTACGGATGTATCAAAAGAAGTGTAAGAATTCCCAATATCGAAACACATGAAATTAAATAGGATACAATGCCTTTTGGCCAGTCCAAATTTAATACTATTTTAGTTCCATAAGCATAAAGAATGATAAGATAGACCACTAATAATGGCAGTAAAATATATTGCGTAAAGGTTTTAAGACCAGCAGGATAGTCCCTAATATTTTCAAGTGCATCTAAATCTTTCGGGATACCTGACACGAAGAACCATGTATTAAAAAAGCCTATAATGAATATAAAACACTGAAAATAAAGTTCGTCATGGATTGTTATATAGAACAGGGTTTCTAAAGTATATAAAGCTAAAACTATACCAACAAATAGAACTCCAGAATATAAAGCTGAGGTCAAAATTCGAATAAATAAAATTTTATTATAATTCCAAAACCCGTTAAGACTCTTGCTTTTTACATAGGGAATAAAAGACACCAGTAAATGAACTATAATATTAAATATTCCATATCTAATATAAGGTACAGACGTGTTATGTGTTATGTTAGAGTTTGGTAATGAAAAATATATGATTACCAATAAAATAGTTGATCCTATTATACTAACTAACTTTAAATTAGAGTTGAATTTATACTTTGTTATTGAAATTGACACAAAAAAATACAAGGGAATACCTAAGGCCGCTGTTAGCAAAAGATTTATATAAGGAAAAAAGTTCTTGATCTCATCTTCAAACTCTACCATATATATTCCAATACATGCCGCAACTATAGAAGATAAAATAGTTAATGGAAATCGTAAAAAAGACTCTTTTGATTTATTAAATAGATAATCTAGAGATGGTAATTTCATCTGTTTATTTTATTGTTTTAGAGGTCATATGTAACCTTTTATGATTAAAAATAATCATTTTTTTGTGAGTTTTCCCGCACGTGCGGGATTAATCATGTCGGTTTCATTAGTTATTATTTTAGATNAATNACTTTCAAGGAATANTCCAANAAAANNTNGCNACGAAGCAGNNTATNATCTNNATAACTANNNGGATTTATAATTATAAAAAAGNTGTACTATTTTAATTAGGTCTTATTTCTGCATATAAATATATCGATTTAAAAATATATTAATACCAAACTTGGTGTTTTAATATGAAAATGGAAGATTCATCCCATTCACTCGAAGGAGTACTGATATATAGCTACTTATATATAAATTATTAAATTCGAGGACATTAATAAAAACTCATATTAAATCAGCAAATAAGTATAAGTTTAATCAATAGTTTTTTGTAATTTTATTGCATAAATCTATTACAATGACCATTACCCAATTAAAATATGTTCTGGCAGTAGCCGAGCATCAAAACTTCACCAAGGCCGCCGAGACCGTTTTCGTTACCCAACCCACTTTAAGCATGCAAATTCAAAAATTAGAGGACGAGTTGGAAGCACAAATATTCGATCGTTCTAAAAAGCCCATCGAACTTACTAATATTGGTCATAAAATTGTAAATCAGGCGCGAAATATCGTCAATGAGGCTAATCGTATTCAAGACATCGTCGACCAGCAAAAAGGTTTTATAGGCGGCGAGTATAAAATAGGCATCATCCCTACGGTAATGCCCACCTTATTGCCCATGTTTTTAAAAACATTTACTCAAAAATACCCAAAGGTAGAATTGAGAATAGAAGAGTTAAACACATCTGATATTATCAAGAAACTATCCGATGGGCATTTAGATGCTGCCATTGCTGCCACACCCTTGATGAATGACTCTTTAAAAGAAAGGGTATTGTATTACGAACCCTTTGTAGGTTATATTCCCGAAATACATAGCTTGTCCAAAAAACAATATTTGGAAACCTCAGATCTCGATATAAACGATATTTTAATTTTAGAAGATGGCCATTGTTACCGTGAAAGTATATTTAACCTCTGTAAAACTTCTAAAAGGCATGCCAAGGAAAACTTTCAATTAAAGAGTGGCAGTTTTGAAACTCTGGTAAAACTCTCTAAGGAAGGTTTGGGTATGACCTTACTGCCTTATCTGCATACCTTAGACATGACCGAAGATGAAAAAAAACGCCTGCGCTTTTTTAATGAGCCAAGCCCTGCGCGAGAAATAAGCCTTATCTATCATAAAAGCGAACTCAAATTACAAATTACCACAGCACTTTACGACCTAATTCTCAGTATTATTAAAGGTGCTATCGCTTTTCAGGATGTGAAAATTATCAGCCCCCTGTCTAAAGATTAAAATATAACTAGCCCCATATCGATTTTAAAGGGTTATTATTAAAACTTTAAATAATCAATTGAGGTTGACCTAAGAAAATTTTACGTAGAAAATGAATTGAGCGGAGGGTAAAACAAAAAGCATCATATCTAAAAACATGCATCGAATTAGTCTAACACCTATTATATATCATAGCATTTTAAAAAACGGAAACTTTCTTTTTGTGCCGTAGGGAAAGAAATTTTCAGTAAAATTTTCTTCAGTCTTGATTTTTTTGGTTCGTTTTTTCATCAAGGAAAAAATGAACAATTAAATTTAACCCCCTATAAGCAGCTTAGCATCAAAATATTTCTATATTTATAAAAAATTAAAACATTTTACAATCATGGAAAATATTAACAAAAATGAATTATTGCTAAGCAATTTAACTGATTTAGAACGTGTTGAATTTTACAAAAAAACCTATTCTCATGTTGCGGGAGGTGTTTTAGTGTTTATCATTTTTGAATATTTTTTACTGCAAAGTGATGCCATTGTCAACTTTGCCCTGTCCATGACAGAGGGTTATAAATGGCTAATTATGTTAGGGGGCTTTATGTTTATCACCAATTATGCCGAAAACATGGCTCTTAAAATGCCTGATAAAACAAGCAGTATACGGCTTTTGGAATCTATATTTTAGCCGAAGCCTTTATTTTTGTGCCCTTAATTTATATGGCCATGTATTATAGCGAAAGCTTAGATATCATAAATCAGGCTGCTATAGTGACCTTGTCCTTATTTACGGGTTTAACGGCGATAGTTTTTGTAACTAAAAAAGATTTCTCCTTTTTAAGATCGGGCTTGACTATAGCCTTTTTTATAGCCATAGGTTTAATTATTGCAGGAACTTTATTTGGGTTTAACCTTGGTTTATGGTTTTCGGTTGGTATGTGTGCATTAGCCGCTGGCGCTATTTTATATCAAACATCAAATCTTATCAATAAATATTCAAGCGACGATTATATTCCGGCTGCTTTAGGCTTATTTGCCTCCTTAATGCTCTTGTTTTGGTATGTGCTTAGTATTTTTTCAAGAGATTAATTAAAAAGCATAATCTCTCTTTATCGTATTTTTAATTCTTATATAGATAAAACACCACTTGCCAATCTAAACCCTTTTAAAAGTACTTTTCCATAAAGAATAAGCTCTATTTTGGCTCACCTTGAAT
>JAESQB010000139.1:124-11073 GCA_016765375.1 Flavobacteriaceae bacterium
ATTTAGTTTANAANACNCAATTATAGNANCGTNTTTNTTTTTTTTTAAGTAAGNAGCTNNNTTTTACNTTNTTATAAAAAATATAAGTTTAAATGCAGTTTTATAATGNTTAACCGTAAATTTTAAAAAGTGATTATTGAGATGTTTGTTTTTATTTTGGATTAAGAACAGCAAAAGGAATGATCATTTCTTCAAGTGAAATGCCCCCGTGTTGGTAGGTATTTCTAAAGTAATTTACATAGTAGTTATAATTATTAGGGTAGGCAAAAAACAAATTACTTTTCGCAAAAATAAACAGACTACTCATATTAATNGAAGGTAAGTGTATCTGTTCNGGATTTTTTGCTACCAAAACATCTTTCTTTTCATAGGTTAAACTTTTACCTGTTTTATAACGCAGATTTAGGCTGGTATTTTTATCGCCTATTACTTTTGAGGGTTGAGTAACATTTATAGTACCGTGATCTGTAGTTATTATGAGCTTAAAGCCCATTTGAGAAGCCTGTTTTATAATTTCTAACAAGGGCGAGTTTGTAAACCAGCTTTTTGTAAGCGATCTATACGACTTGTTGNTAGAGGCCAATTCTTTAATTACTTCCATNTCTGTTTTTGAATGGGACAACATGTCTACAAAATTATAAACCACCACGGTGAGATTATTTTCTTTTTGGGTTTTAAATTTTTCAACCAATTGTTTACCCTGTTTAAGGCTGGAGATTTTAAAATATTCGTACTTTATATCTAANCCTAAGCGTTNTAATTGTGCGTCTAAAAACGCTTCTTCGTGCATATTCTTTCCGCCTTCGTCNGTATCGTTTAGCCACAAATTGGGATGTATTTTACTCATNTCGNTAGGCATTAACCCAGAAAAAATAGCATTTCTGGCATATTGAGTGGCCGTGGGTAGAATGCTAAAAAAAGCATGTTCACTGCTTTTTTTATAAACGTTCGATATTATAGGTTCAAAAGCTTTCCATTGATCAAACCTTAAATTGTCAACCACAACAAGTAGAGTTGGTTGATTTTTACTAAGCTCTGGAACGATCTTGTTTTTAAATANCGTATGCGACATGACCGGTGCGTTTTCACTGTCTGAAAACCAAGAAGGATAATACTTATCAATAAATTTACAAAACTGAATATTAGCCTCTGTTTTTTGGGATTCAAGAATTTCAAACATGCTCATATCCTCAATTTCTTCCAGTTCCAGTTCCCAATACAATAGTTTTTGATACAAGTCTACCCAGGCTTCATGAGAGTTTACCATAGAGAGATCCATGGCTATCTTTCTAAACTCCTGTTGGTAGTTAGATGCCGTTTTTTCAGAAATTAAACGGCTATGGTCTAGATTTTTCTTTAAACTTAAAAGGATTTGATTGGGGTTAACCGGTTTTATTAAGTAATCGGCTATTTTTGAGCCAATGGCTTCTTCCATTATAAATTCATCNTCNCTTTTGGTAANCATTATNATAGGNAGNTGNGATTGTCGCTCTTTTATTTCAGAAAGGGTTTCTAAGCCCGTTAAACCAGGCATGTTTTCATCTAATAATACTGCGTCAAAATTTTCTTTTTCTATTTCCTCCAGGGCTTCACTACCACTTTTGGCGGTAGTTACTATATAGTTTTTATTCTCTAAAAAANTGATGTGAGGTTTTAGTAAATCAATTTCATCATCTACCCATAATATTTTAAAATCATTCATGTCTTTGTGTCTCGCTTTTTTGNACTAATTCATAAAAAAATAATAAAGTCAGAAGTCTTATATCAAAAAATACAATTGTTTATATTTGTANTTGNACTCGTCNATAATTTACAAAATAAAAAGCTATTGAAACAGACTTCTCCTAAAATATTTAACGATCCAATTTACGGTTTTATTACAATCCCAAAGAACTTATTATTTGATCTTATTGAACATCGTTATTTTCAAAGGCTGCGGCGCATATCACAAATGGGNCTTTCCTANTTGGTGTATCCTGGGGCNCACCACACCCGTTTTCANCATGCACTTGGCAGTATGTACTTAATGCAAAAGGCTATAGGAGTGCTNCGTTATAAGGATGTTGCAATTAGTAAAGATGAAGAGAATGCTTTATATATTGCTATTTTATTACACGATATTGGCCATGGGCCTTTTTCNCATGCTATGGAACACAGTATCGTTGAAGGNTTAACCCATGAGCAGATATCATTGCATTTTATGGAAGCTCTTAATAAGGAGTTTAACGGAATATTAACCTTAGCGATTGAAATTTTTAAAGGATTGCACTCTAGAAAATTTCTCGGACAGTTAGTTTCCGGGCAATTGGACATGGACAGGCTAGATTACTTAAAGCGTGATAGTTTTTATACAGGAGTTCCAGAGGGTAATATTAATTCTGAACGTTTAATTAGCATGCTTAATGTGGTTGATGACAGTTTGGTGGTAGAGGAAAAGGGTATTTATTCGGTAGAGAAGTTTATTGTAGCAAGACGGCTCATGTATTGGCAAGTGTATTTGCACAAAACCGGAATAGTGGCAGAAAAACTTTTGGTGAAAATTATGAAACGTGCCAAAGAATTAACCATGCAAGGCGTAGCTCTGCCTGCAAGTACAGCCTTTTCATTTTTTTTATCGCATACCATAAGGTCTGAAAATTTCACAAAAGAAACTTTGGATATGTTTTCTACCTTAGATGACTACGATATTATTTTTTCTTTAAAGCAATGGACAAAACAAGACGATTTTGTTTTAAGGACTTTATGCCAAGATCTTTTGGATAGAAAATTATTAAGAATAGAAATTGAAAACAATCCCATTGCTTTAGATAGGGTAGAAGTGCATTTAAATAAAATGATGGCTACTTATAATTTAACGGCGCATGAAGCTTCGTATTTTGTGTTTTCTGGTAGCATATCAAACCGTGCATACCGCAGCGATAAAAATGCCATAAACCTTTTAACTAAGTCAGGAGTCGTGGTTGATGTGGCTAAGGCTAGCGATCAGCTAAATATAAGTGCCTTGTCTGTTGAAGTTATTAAATATTATCTCTGTTACCCAAAGGCTTTAGATTAATATTTTTCCTATTTTTGCAAGAATGAAATTTACAGCATTACAAATAGCCGAAATTTTAGAGGGTGAAATTGAAGGAAATCCTGAGGTTCAAGTCTCTAAATTGGCTAAGATAGAAGAAGGGTCAGAAGGCAGTTTAACCTTCTTGTCAAACCCGAAATACACACCATATATATATTCTACCAATGCATCAATAACTATTGTAGATAAGGGATTTGTTACAGAAGAAAAATTACAAACAACATTAATACGTGTTGAAGATTCATATAAAGCCTTTTCTAAACTCTTAGAATATTACAATCAGGTAAAGTTAAATAAATCAGGAATTGAATCGCCTGTTTTTATTTCAGAGAGTGCGCGTTATGGTGAGAATCCTTATATAGGCGCATTTGCATATATAGGTGATAATGTTATTATAGGCAATCAGGTTAAAATATATCCTAATGTTTTTATTGGTGATAATGTGACCATTGGTAATGACGTCACAATTTTTGCAGGTACTAAAATTTACTCGGAATCTGTTATAGGAAACAATTGTGTGATACACAGTGGTGTGATTTTAGGTGCAGACGGTTTTGGTTTTGCACCAAATGAAAAAGGCGAATACATAAAAGTGCCACAAATAGGCAATGTGATTATTGAAGATAATGTTGATGTAGGTGCTGGAACAACTATAGATAGAGCAACACTTGGATCAACAATTATAAGAAAAGGCGTAAAGCTAGACAATCAAATACAAATTGCTCATAATGTTGAAATAGGCGAGAATACGGTTATTGCCGCACAAACGGGTATTGCCGGTTCTACTAAAATTGGTAAAAATTGTATGATAGGAGGCCAAGCAGGTTTTGCAGGGCATATAACCATTGGNGATAATGTTCGCATTCAAGGCCAAAGTGGAGTTGGAAGAGATGTAAAATCGGGTGAAGTTTTACAAGGCACTCCTGCATTTACATACGGGGTCTACAGTAAAAGTTATGTACATTTTAAAAACTTTTCTGAAATTATTAAAAGAATAGACACTTTAGAGAAAAACTATAAAAATGATTGAAACTCAAGAGAAGCAATGCACCCTAAAAAAAGAAATTTCTCTTAAAGGTGTAGGTTTACATACCGGGCAAGAGGTAACTTTAATCTTTAAACCCGCACCTGAAAATTTTGGATATGCTTTTGAGCGTATCGATCTTGAAGGCAGTCCTATAATTGAAGCCGATGCCAATTATGTTGTAAACACGCAACGTGGCACAAATTTAGAGAAGCGTGGGGTTAAAATTCAAACTTCAGAACATGTTTTAGCGGCCTTAGTAGGTATGGGGATAGACAATTGTTTAATTCAATTAAACGCCCCCGAACCACCAATAATGGACGGTTCCTCAAAATTCTTTGTCAAAGCGATAGAGGAAGCAGGAATTATTCAACAAGAGGCCAATAGAATCGAATATGTTGTAAAAGATGTTATTTCATATACCGATGAAAAAACCGGAAGTGAAATTATTGTTATGCCCTCAGACCGCTACCAGGTAACCACCATGGTTGATTTTGGCACAAAAATATTAGGTACCCAAAATGCAAATATTAAAGATATTTCAGAATTTAAAAATGAAATTTCTGACGCGAGAACCTTTAGTTTTTTACATGAAATAGAATTCTTATTAGACCATGGCCTTATAAAAGGTGGTGATTTAAACAATGCCATTGTGTATGTAGATAAAGAGATTTCTGAGGAAACCATGTTAAAATTGCGTTCCGCTTTTAAAAAAGATTCCATTTCGGTAAAACCCAATGGTATTTTAGACAATTTAACCNTGCATTACCCCAACGAAGCAGCGCGTCATAAACTCTTAGACGTTATAGGTGATTTAGCCCTAATCGGTACTAGAATACGGGGTAAAATTATTGCCAATAAACCAGGGCATCATGTTAACACGCAGTTTGCTAAAAAAATGTCCAAAATTATTAAAATAGAAAAACGCAATAAAATACCGACCTTTGATTTGACCAAGCCTCCGGTAAAAGATNTCAATCAAATTATGGAAATGCTGCCACACAGACCTCCATTTTTATTGNTTGATAAAATATTAGAGCTATCCGAATCGCATGTCGTGGGACTCAAAAACGTGACTATGAATGAGCCCTTTTTTATAGGGCATTTTCCTGGTGCACCCGTTATGCCTGGTGTGTTAATAGTTGAAGCTATGGCGCAAACAGGTGGTATTCTATTGCTTAGCACAGTACCTGACCCCGAAAATTATCTGACGCTTTTTATGAAAATGGATAATGTGAAATTTAAACAAAAAGTAAGTCCGGGAGATNCTTTAATATTTAAGGCCGACCTTATAGCGCCAATAAGACGAGGTATTTGTCTTATGCAATCCTACGCCTATGCTAATGGGAAAGTAGTAGCCGAAGCCCAACTTATGGCACAAATCG
This sequence comes from Flavobacteriaceae bacterium, assembly GCA_016765375.1. Classification (GTDB taxonomy): domain Bacteria; phylum Bacteroidota; class Bacteroidia; order Flavobacteriales; family Flavobacteriaceae; genus NORP215. The sequence continues at coordinate 5,607 of JAESQB010000139.1, forward strand.
TAAAAAAATAAAAAATGAATCAACCTCTAGCATACGTACACCCTGGAGCAAAAATAGCTAAAAATGTAGTTATCGAACCTTTTGCTACCATACACAGTAATGTGATAATTGGTGATGGCACTTGGATAGGATCTAATGTGACCATCATGGAAGGTGCCCGAATAGGGAAAAACTGTACGATATTTCCTGGTGCNGTTATTTCGGCGGTACCTCAGGATCTAAAATTTCAAGATGAAGATACCACCGTTGAAATTGGAGACGGCACCACCATTAGAGAATATGTAACTATAAATCGTGGAACTGTTGATCGCATGAAAACCATAGTTGGGAAAAATTGCTGGATCATGGCTTATTGTCATATTGCACACGATTGTGTAGTAGGAGATAACTGTGTCTTTTCAAACAACAGTACACTGGCAGGACATATCACCGTTGGTGATCATGTAGTCTTAGCAGGTATGGCTTCGGTACAACAGTTTTGTACTATCGGAAACCATGCTTTTGTTACCGGAGGGTCAATGGTTAGAAAAGATGTGCCGCCTTATGTTAAGGCCGGTAGAGAGCCCTTATCCTATGTAGGNATTAANTCTATAGGAATGCGNCGTAGGGGCTTTACTTCAGAAAAAATTAAAGAAATTCAGGATATATACCGCATACTATACCAAAAAAACTACAACAATACCCAAGCTTCAGGGCTTATAGAAGCCAATATGGAGGCCACTCCAGAGCGTGATGAGATTCTTCAGTTTATAAAAGACTCAAAACGGGGTATTATGAAAGGTTATATTAGTTTAAGTTAATTTAAAAATTAAAACATGGCAAGTACATCAGACATACGAAACGGATTGTGTATAAAATACAATCANGATATTTATAAAATAATAGAATTTTTACATGTAAAACCTGGAAAAGGACCAGCATTTGTTCGCACCAAATTAAAAAGTGTGACCTCTGGTAAAGTTTTAGACAACACCTTTTCTGCGGGACATAAAATTGAAGAGGTTCGGGTAGAAACGCATAAGTTCCAGTATTTGTATAACGATGGTGATACTTACCACTTTATGAATACAGAAGACTATTCACAAATTGAATTGCAAAAAAGCACCCTAGACCGTCCTGACCTTGTAAAAGAAGGTGAAGTAGTGACGGTTATTATTAATTCAGAAGACAATATGCCACTTTCTGTTGAATTGCCTGCAAGTGTAATACTTGAAGTTACTGCTACCGAACCTGGCGTAAAAGGTAATACAGCAACCAATGCAACAAAACCCGCTACCGTTGAGACCGGAGCAAGAGTAAATGTGCCCTTATTTATTAATGAAGGCGATAAAATTAGGGTGGAAACCGAAAAAGGAACTTATAAAGAACGGGTGAAGTAAAGACACAATNCCTTGTGTCTATTATGAACACCGTCCCGATAGCTATCGGGAGAATACTGAACACCGAATAATANAAACCCTACATGAAATTCCCACAGCCTCAAACCCTAGAACATATTGCGAGTCTTCTCAATTGCGATTTTGTGGGTGATGCCAATTTTNCAGTCTTAGGNATGAATGAAATTCATGTGGTAGAACCCGGAGATATTGTTTTTGTAGACCATCCAAAATATTACGATAAAGCATTAGAATCGGCTGCGACCATTGTTTTAATAAACAAAGAAGTAGAATGTCCCAAGGGAAAAGCGCTTTTANTTTCAGACGATCCTTTTAGGGATTTTAATACCTTAACACTGCATTTCAAACCTTTTCATTCAAGTACGGCATCTATTTCGCCTTCAGCAAAAATAGGAGAGAACACCATTATTCAGCCCAATTGTTTTATTGGTAATCATGTTGTTATTGGAAGTAACTGTATTATTCATGCCAATGTAAGCATCTATGACGATACCGTAATTGGAGATTATGTCACGATACATTCTGGTACCATAATAGGCGCAGATGCATTTTACTATAAAAACAGACCCGAGGGTTTTGATAAATTGCTAAGTGGCGGACGCGTACTTATTGAGGACCATGTTGATATTGGAGCCTCATGTACTATAGATAAAGGCGTTAGTGGCGATACGACTATTGGTGAAGGCACTAAACTTGATAACCAAGTACAAATAGCACACGATACGCTTATTGGTAAAAAATGTTTAATAGCCTCTCAGGTTGGCATAGCCGGCTGTGTTGTTGTTGAAGATGAAGTGACACTCTGGGGACAGGTTGGTGTAAAAAGTGGTATTATAATTGCTAAAGGCACTGAGATATTTGCCCAATCGGGTTTAGGACATTCTACCGATGAAAATAAATCCTATTTCGGGTCTCCGGCTGTTGAAGCCAGAGAAAAATTTAAAGAAATGGCTTACATCCGTAAAATCCCCGAGCTCTTGGAATTGTTAAAGCGAAAGACGAAGTCTTAGGATGTTAAAATCCTTTATATTCAGTATAAAAAAACCTATTTTTGCCATCACATTTTAAAATTTAAATATGAGTGTTTTAGTCGATAAGAATTCAAAAATAATTGTACAAGGATTTACCGGTAGTGAAGGTACTTTTCACGCCGAGCAAATGATAGAATACGGTACCAATATCGTTGGTGGTGTAACGCCTGGAAAAGGTGGACAAACNCACTTGGGAAAGCCGGTTTTTAACACGGTTAAAGAAGCTGTTGCCGCAACAGAAGCCAATACTACCATTATTTTTGTTCCACCCGCTTTTGCTGCAGATGCCATTATGGAAGCTGCCGATGGCGGCATAAAGGTTATCATTACCATTACCGAAGGTATTCCTGTAGCCGATATGATTAAAGTCTCAGACTATATAAAACATAAAGACTGCCGTTTGGTAGGACCTAACTGCCCGGGTGTTATTACGCCCGATGAAGCTAAAGTAGGCATCATGCCAGGTTTTGTATTTAAAAAAGGAACAGTGGGTCTGGTTTCAAAATCAGGAACACTTACCTATGAAGCTGCCGATCAGGTGGTGAAACAAGGTTTAGGCATTACGACGGCTATAGGTATTGGTGGTGATCCTATTATTGGAACCACAACTAAAGAAGCTCTAGAGCTTTTAATTAACGATAGCGAGACCGAATGTGTGGTGATGATCGGTGAAATTGGAGGTCAGCTTGAAGGTGATGCCGCAAAATGGTATAANGAAAGNGGGAGCAAAAAACCTGTCATAGGCTTTATAGCCGGTGAAACAGCACCCGCCGGACGTACCATGGGTCANGCAGGCGCTATTGTTGGCGGCTCAGACGATACGGCCGAAGCTAAGAAAAAAATCATGAGGGAATGTGGAATTTACGTGGTAGACTCACCCGCAGAAATNGGTAAAAAAGTAGCCGAAGTAATGGCTTAAGTAAAGCAATACGTATTTGAAATACGGTTAAAAGCCTCACAATATTTTTGTGAGGTTTTTTATTTAGCAGAACTTGTATTTTGTTATATTTGAACAACAATTTTTTATTAAATACAAACATGAAATTATTAGAAGGGAAAACAGCAATAATCACCGGTGCCAGTCGTGGTATAGGCAAGGGCATCGCCCAGGTATTTGCAGCACAAGGCGCTAATGTGGCTTTTACATACAGTTCGTCTGTTGAGGCAGCCAATGCTTTAGAGCAAGAATTAAACGCTATGGGCGTAAAAGCCAAAGGCTACCAGAGCAATGCTGCCGATTTTGACCAAGCTCAAGAATTGGCTGCCGAGGTTTTAAAAGAATTTGGCAGTATTGATATCCTTATTAATAATGCGGGCATCACTAAAGATAACCTGCTAATGCGTATTAGCGAAGAGGATTTTGACAAGGTTATTGAAATCAATTTAAAATCTGTTTTTAATTTAACTAAAGCCGTAATTCGTCCCATGATGAAGCAGCGCAAAGGCTCTATAATAAATATGAGCTCTGTGGTGGGTGTCAAAGGCAATGCCGGACAGACCAATTATGCGGCTTCTAAGGCTGGTATTATAGGTTTTTCTAAATCGGTTGCTTTAGAATTAGGATCGCGTAACATCCGAAGCAATGTTATTGCTCCTGGGTTTATTGAAACCGAAATGACTGCAAAACTAGACGAGGAAACGGTAAAAGGATGGCGACAAGCTATTCCCTTAAAGCGTGGTGGAACCCCTGAAGATGTTGCCAATGTATGCGTATTTTTAGCCAGCGACCTCTCTGCTTATATTACCGGACAAACCCTTCATGTTGATGGGGGGATGCTTACTTAATCTCCGCCTTAGGCGGGCAGGAATCTCGTGAATTAAAATTTAATTTCTTTATATGTCCATAGAAATCCTGCTTTATATTTTTCTCATAGGAATAGCCGCTTTGACTTTAGCGGTTTTAATGTATGGGTATAAGGAGACGTTTTCAATAAAGAATAAAATACTTTTTTCTTCTTTGCGGTTTATTAGCCTGTTCGCCATAGGCTTGCTTTTAATAAACCCAAGCCTTAACACGACCCGTTATACTATAGAAAAACCTCAATTGATCCTTGCGGTAGACAATTCGGCCTCTGTAAAGCATTTGCAACAGGATAAGGCTGTCACGTCCTTGGTAGAATCTCTAAAAGAAAATTCAGACTTAAATAAGGCCTTCGCTCTTTCGGTCTTTTCCTTTGATACGGATTTAAACACCAAAGATTCTTTAGTTTTCGACGGGAAACAAACGGATATTTCTAAGGCTTTAAGTCGTTTAGATCGGCTTTATAAAAATAGTGTGGCACCCATAGTGCTTATTAGCGATGGCAATCAAACCCTAGGAACCGATTTTCAATTTCTATCAAAAACCCTTAAACAGCCTGTTTATTCGGTAATACTTGGTGATACCATCGTGTATTCCGATTTAAAGATCAATCAGTTAAATGTCAATAAATACTCTTTTTTAAATAATAAATTTCCGGTAGAAGTTATAATTTCTTATTCAGGAAAGGAAGATGTAAGAGTTCAATTTGTGGTTAAGCGCAACAATACAATTGTTTATAAACAAAGTCTTAAGATGTCGGTTTTAAACAATTCGCAAATTTTATCGTTTACGCTTCCCGCGTCAAGTGTGGGCTTAAAACAGTACAGCGCAGAAATACAGCCTCTTGCACAAGAAAAAAACACGAGTAATAACACAAAACGCTTTGCTATTGAGGTTATAGATCAGAGTACCAATGTTTTAATAGTGAGTNNCATGAGTCATCCCGATATTGGGGCTNTAAAAAAAGCCATCAANTCCAATGAGCAACGCAGCTCTAAAGTGGTTAAACCAGAAGANGCNTTAGNNNTATTNGATGATTTTCAGCTCGTTGTCTTATATCAACCTACATCACGTTTTAAAGATCTGTATGATAAGATAAAAGCTATAGGACTTAATACACTTACCATTACTGGTACCCATACCGATTGGGAATTACTAAACGCCTTACAGAAAAATTTTTATAAAACCCCTAGCTTAGAAGAAGAGGAGGTAGGGCCACAGTTAAATTTAAATTACGG